>USHB01000028.1 GCA_900554395.1 uncultured Phascolarctobacterium sp. | reverse complement strand
GCTCGGCCTCCATTTCGACGGCGTATACTCCGGCTTCATGGCCTCCCCGGAACAGATGGATTCGGCAGCCCGGTGCATCCGCAACTGCCTCGCCCCCGGCGGGCTGGCGGTCGTGGACCCGGTGCTTGGGGACAACGGCATCCTTGATCCCACCATGACCCCGGAAATGGTGGAAAAAATGCGCTGGCTCATCTCCTGCGCCGACATCATCACCCCGAACATCACCGAAGTCGCCCTGCTCCTCGACGAGCCGTTCACGCCCCGGATCTCGCCCGAGGAAATCAAGGGCCGGTTGCGCCGCCTGTCCGCAATGGGACCTCAAACCGTGGTCGCCACAAGCGTCCCCCTGCTGGAAGGCGGCAGGGACCCCGGACAAAATACCTCGGTCATTGCCTACGAACGCGACGAGGACCGCTTTTGGCGCATCGATTGCGCATATATCCCCGCCCACTACCCCGGCACGGGGGACACGTTCTCCAGCGTGCTCACGGGCAGCCTCATTCAGGGCGACAGCCTGTCCATCGCATTGGATCGCGCCGTCCAGTTCGTCACCCTCGGCATCCGGGCCACGTTCGGGCAAGGGCTGCCCTCGCGCGAAGGCATCCTGCTGGAGCGTATCCTCGGCAGCCTGTTCGCGCCCGTCTCGACCTGCAAATGCCGGATCATGGACGGGGACGGCTGCTGTAACCCGGTGCTCCCCTTCGAAGACTGACATGGGCTCCGCCTCCCAAAGGCGCAAGTCAAAATCGCGGACGGCGGGACGCCCCGGACGCGAACGCTCCATCCGATACAACGGCATGGGACAAAGGATATGCTGATGACTACGGAACAATGCGGCCAGGACCAACTGCCCATTGGCCTTTTCGATTCGGGCGTGGGCGGCCTGAGCGTTTTAAAAGTTCTGCAAAAAATGCTGCCGCACGAAGATTTTTTATATATCGGCGATACGGCGCGCGCGCCTTACGGCCAGCGCACAGAAACTGAAATACGCGCTTTTGTGCGTGATATGACGGATTATTTAAATAAGGCAGGCATTAAACTTTTGGTTATTGCCTGCAACACCATTACGGTTTTGGGAACGGAAAGCATACAAAAAGATTATCCCTTTGGCGTTGTGGGGATGAGCAAAGGAGCGGAACTTGCGCTCGGCACAACGAAAAACAAAAAAATAGGCGTTATGGCAACGCCTTTTACGGTGGCAAGCGGCGCGCATAAAGCAGCAGTTAATGTTCTGGATGAAACTGCGGAAGTTTTTGCGCAGGGCTGCCCTGATTTTGTGCCGCTGATTGAAAACGGAAATTTTGACGGGGCAGAAGTTGAAGCTGCCGTTAATACTTATGCTGCACCGCTTAAAGCTGCCGGTGTGGATGTTGTGCTTTTATCCTGCACGCATTTCCCGTTTATCCGCCCGGTTATAGAAACGGAATTTGGTACGGAAGTAACTGTTTTAGACCCGGCTGATGCTACGGCGCTTCAGGCAAAGCTGTATCTGGAGGAGGCGGGGCTTTTAAAGGTAAACGGCGAAGGGCATACCGATATTTGCTTTACCGCAGATTTGGAGCGCGGCAGGGCCATAGCCGCCCGCGTGCTTGATATAACGCAGTGCAGCTTTAAGGAAATAAGCCTTAAATAAAACTGTTGTTGTATACATGCCGGTGGGGCAGGATTTCAGCAAGTTTTGTCTAATTATATAAAGGTATCTTTCAGTTAGCATATTTATGGTTTGTGGGGAGTGGTTTTTATGTTTAAACGTAACGGTCTGGCAGCACTGGCAGCCTTTGCCGCAGCAATGCTGCCGCAGCCGGTTTATGCCGCAGGATTAAATGGCGGTGAACTTTCTTTCTGGTGGGCGCTGCCTTTTATAGGCGTATTGCTCTGCATAGCAATTTGCCCGCTTGCCGTGCCAAATTTCTGGCATCACCATTTTGGCAAGGTAGCGGTATTCTGGGCATTGTGTACGGCAGTACCGATGCTTTTTGTACATGGCGGCGGCATAGCGGTTAATTCTATCGCCCATGCGCTTATTGCCGATTATATTCCGTTCATTATTTTCGTAGGCTCGCTGTATACCGTTGCGGGCGGCATACATATCCGCTCCAGCTTTATCGGGCGTCCGGCTGTTAACACGGCGTTTTTGGCACTGGGCGCTGTCTGCGCCAACATTATGGGTACTACCGGTGCGGCAATGCTTTTAATTCGTCCGCTTATTGCGGCTAATGCGCACCGCCGTTACGATATGCACACTTTTGTGTTCTTTATTTTCATCGTGGCAAACATTGCGGGCAGCCTTACCCCGCTTGGCGACCCGCCGCTGTTTTTGGGCTTTCTGCGCGGGGTTGAATTCTTCTGGACTACCGAGCATGTGCTTGTGCCGATGCTGACTGCCGTAGGGCTGCTGCTTTTAATTTATTTTGTTACCGATACCATTCTCTTTAATAAAGAAAAAGAAGAATTCCTTGAAAAAGAATCGCACTATCCGAAAGAACCGTTCGGCATCGACGGCAAAATTAACTTTTTGCTGCTTGCCGTTATTGTAAGCGCCGTATTAATGGCCGGCGTATGGCACAGCGGCGTAAGTTTTGAAATTCTTGGCGTACATCTGGCAGGCGAAGGCGTGCTGCGCGATATTATCTTCCTCGTTGCGGCAGGGCTTTCTCTTAAACTTACCAGCAAAGAAGTGCGCGAAGCCAACCAGTTTGGCTGGGATCCGATTTTAGAAGTTGGCAAACTGTTCTTCGGCATTTTTGTTACCATTGTGCCGGTGCTTGAAATGCTGCGTGCAGGCCTTGACGGTGCTTTTGCCCCGGTGGTTGCCCTTGTAACCAATCCGGACGGCAGCGCCAACAACGCCATGTATTTCTGGATGACGGGCGCGCTTTCCAGCTTCCTTGATAACGCACCGACCTATCTTGCCTTCTTCAACCTGGCAGGCGGTGAGGCTCAGGTTCTGATGACCGAGGGCGCCAAAACCTTAATGGCAATTTCCATGGGCGCGGTATTTATGGGCGCCAACAGCTATATCGGCAATGCGCCTAACTTTATGGTACTTTCCATTGTGCAGGAACGCGGATTGAAAATGCCGAGCTTCTTCGGTTACCTTTTATGGTCCGGCTGCATTTTAATTCCGACATTTTTGCTGTTAACCTGGCTGTATCTTTTATAAAACAGCTTTTTAAAACGTGGCGAACTGCATTGCAAAGGTCAGCTTTTGCAATGCAGTTTTTGTGTGTTCAGTAATTTTTCTTATGTAATCAAAATAAAGGAGCTAAAGTTTTGTCATTCAGGAGCGGCGTAATTTTAATTTTATTATCGGCGGCAGCCTGGGGGCTGGGCGGCGTCTGCGGGCAATATCTGTACCAGTACCACAGCGTAACGGCAACGTGGCTGATTGCGGTGCGGCAGGTGCTGGCAGGGCTGATATTTTTAGGCTGGCTTATTTTGCGCGGTGAAAATATTTTCCGCATTTTTGCAGATAAGCGCGATGCCAAAGACCAGTTGGCCTTTACTTTTTTAGGCCTTTTAGGCGCGCAGTTTGGTTTTTATTACACTATTTCGCTGTGCAACGCGGCAACGGCAACCGTGCTGCAATATACATCGCCGGTGTTTGTAATGCTGTGGATGAGTTTTAAAAGCCGCCGCCTGCCGGAAGGGCGCGAGTTTTTAGGCATTATTTTTGCACTGGTGGGCGTATTTTTAATTTCTACCCACGGCGATATTAACAATGTCGTGCTTTCGCCGCTGGCGCTTGTAATAGGCATCATATCGGCAATTTCGCTGGCGTTTTATACAGTGCAGCCCATGCGGCTGTTATCTAAATACAGCACCACGCTTGTGGTGGGCTGGGGTCAGCTTTTATCGGGCACGCTGCTGTGCCTGTTTGTAAACCCGTTTGCACCTACCGGCACTTGGGATATGCCTGCACTTATGGCCTTTGCGTATCTTGTTATCGGCGCGACTGTATTAAGCTATTCGCTGTTTCTGGTAGGGCTTAAAGTAGTTGGCTCTACCAAGGCAAGCCTTATAAGCTGCGCAGAACCCCTGGCTTCCATTATTGCCGTAGTAGTATGGCTTAAAACGCCGCTTACGCTGATGGATTTGATTGGCATGGCATGCATAATTATTACCGTAATATTGCTTTCGATACCAAAAAAATAATTTTGGCAACAAATTTATAAATTATTTAATTTAAGCATTGCCGAAAGGCAAATATTAGGGTATAATATATTAAACTATAAAAATTGGACTTTTGCCAAAATTTAAACCACATGTTATTCTTATAAGCAGCAGGTTCGTGTCGGACTAAAGAAAAGGAGTTGGGAATATGGATATTAACTATAAAGCAATCGGAGTAAGAATTAAAGCTGCACGTGCACGTAAGGGCGTAACACAAGGTTATATCGCCAATCTCATCGGCCTTTCCACCCCTCATATCAGTAACATTGAAACCGGCAATACCAAACTGGGCCTGCCGACCATCATCCATCTGGCAAATGTGCTTGATGTATCTGTTGATGAGCTTTTGTGCGATAACATTAAACGCAGCGAAAAAATCTTCCAGAATGAACTGGCGGATTTGCTGAAAGACTGCAACGCGCAGGAACTGCATTTTATTACAGAACTTATTAAAGTTGTTAAAAAGAACGGCTATGCCGGCGAACCGAAACGCCGCGGCCGCAAACCTAAAAAACTGGCAGAAGCAGAAAAAGCTGACGAATAATGCAAATCCGGCACTTGCCAAACAAGCTGCTTTTGTATTATAATATTGCCGTTAGGCCACAATAGCTCAGTTGGTAGAGCATCTCATTCGTAATGAGAGGGTCGCAGGTTCGAGTCCTGTTTGTGGCTCCAATAAAAACATAGCCGTGGAGAGTATCCACGGTTTTTTTTATTTGTCTGAATATGGAAAATGTACAGCTCAATGGGTGCAACGCCTTAGAATTTTCTTTTTTGCCAATTAAAAATATAAATATAAAATGCTTTAATTTTAATTTATGGCAATATTTATTTTATTTCAAATTTATCTATTATTTTTTTGACAAAAATGTGAAATGGTGCTACATTATAGGTGAAAACCGGAAATGTCCGGTTTGGGGATTTTTTGGGTGCGCTTTAAAAGGAGGCGTTTATTATGAAAAAGATTTTTGTTGCAATTGATGGAAGTGAGCATGCGTGGAAAGCTTTGGATTATGCTGCTGAACTTGCCAAGGCAATGAACTGCACTCTGTTTGTTTATACGGCGCTAAAACCCAGCGACAGCGGCGCTTTGCTTGCCATGTACGATATGGCTGACCCGCTTCTGGCTTCGGAAGTTTCCGGGCTTGACGATTTGGGAGACAAACTTTTGGCACAGGCTAAAGACCGTCTGGACGCTTCGATTGAAGCAGAATATAAATATGAAGTCGGCTATCCGCCGGAATTGATTTTGGATGCTGCTGAAAATAGCGGCGCAGATACCATTGTAATGGGTTCGCGCGGGCTTTCCGGCATTAAGGAACTTTTGCTTGGCAGCGTCAGCAACCATGTTGTGCATTATGCCAAAGTTCCGGTTGTAATTGTTAAATAATTCAGGTTTGCGTTTATTAAAACGCTGTGTTATAATAAAGCCACAAAAAGCTAGTGCAGCCTCATTAAACATGGCGCACAAACAAAAAACCGGGAGACGCCACTCCCGGTTTTTTAATTTGGGCTGACCGTGATTACAGGTATCTGTCCAGCCACTTGCAAATACAATACGCCACTATACTTGCCATAACAGATACCATAAAAGCTAATGCATCATCAAACATAGCACACCTCCTTTCCGCCGGAAAGGGTCACGGCTTTTCCATTATGCCCGAAAAATATCTTTCTGTCAATATAATTATGTTATTGCAATAATTGATGCCTGGGCATGCAAAAAGCAGCAGCCGCCGTAAGGAACAAATCCTTCGGCAACTGCTGCTTTTATTATTTTACACTGTTAATTTTATTTTGCTTCACCGGTCAGGCGGCGGATAATTTCGTGGTAGGCTTCTTCAACACCGCCCATGTCGCGGCGGAAGCGGTCTTTATCCAGTTTTTCGTTGGTATCCCAGTCCCACAGTCGGCTGGTATCCGGAGTGATTTCGTCGGCAAGAATGATGTTGCCTTCGCTGTCTACGCCGTATTCGGTTTTAAAGTCAATCAGGCGTACTTTGCGCTGTGCTAAAAAGTCTTTTAATACAGCATTGATTTTCAGAGCCATTTCGCGGATGGTTGCAATCTGTTCGTCCGTTGCAAAACCGAAAGCTGCGCCGTAATCAGGACTGATCATGGGGTCATCAAGTTCATCGCTTTTGTAGTAGAATTCAACCAGTGGGCGGTGCAGCACATAGCCTTCTTCCACGCCCATTTTTTTGGCAAGGCTGCCGGCAGCGATATTGCGGCATACAACTTCTACAGGGATGATTTTTACTTTTTTGCAGAGTTGTTCGCGGTCGCTGAGTTTTTTGAGGAAGTGGTGCTGAACGCCGTTTTTGCCAAGTAAATCGAAGAAAAAGGTTGTAATGGTGTTGTTCATAATGCCTTTATCAACGATAGTGCCTTTTTTGGCGCCGTTTAAAGCAGTGGCGTCATCCTTATAGTAAATTACTACTTCGTTGGGGTCTGCGGTTGCAAATACTTTTTTTGCTTTGCCTTCGTATAACATTTCGGCCATGTGTTAAAACCTCTTTCTTTTATAAAGTAATGCCCGTATGATAACGGGCATCCTGTTTAAGCGTGTTTTTAATGTAAATATTTTAGAACTTTTAAAAAGGCTTGTCAATAATTTTTGGGCAAAAATGTCTAATGTATACAGCACATATTCCACTAAATTTTCAGAAAATAACAACATTTTTAAAACTACTTTACAAATAGTGTAAAGCGAATTATAATTACAGCATAAGCAACGACGAAGTTGTGGAAGTCATTCCGCTTCGCACGTTGCTTTTTTTATTTTGTTTTTTGTTTTATGGGGGGACTAAAAATGACGAGTGTTCCGAAACTTTTTGGCTGTGCGGTTTTTAACGAAACGGTAATGAAGGACCGCCTGCCGACAGCAACTTACAAAGCGTTTAAAAATGCCGTGCTGAAGGGCGAGCCGCTGGATTTGCCTATTGCCAACATTATCGCCAACGCGATGAAAGACTGGGCGCTGGAACATGGCGCTACGCATTTTACGCACTGGTTTCAGCCGATGACGGGGATTACTGCCGAAAAGCATGAAAGTTTTATCACGCCGACGGCGGATGGGCGCGTGATTATGGATTTCAGCGGCAAGGAACTGGTACAGGGTGAGCCTGACGCTTCCAGTTTTCCTTCCGGCGGGCTGCGCGCTACTTTTGAGGCGCGCGGTTATACGGCATGGGACCCGACAAGCTATGCGTTTGTTAAGGACGGCTGCCTGTATATACCGACGGCGTTCTGTTCTTACACGGGCGATGTGCTGGATAAGAAAACGCCGCTTTTGCGCAGCATGTGCTGTGTGGACAGGGCGGCGCGCCGCATTTTAAAAATGTTCAGCACCGATACGGAAAAGGTTATTACCACCGTTGGCCCGGAGCAGGAATACTTTTTGGTGGATAAGGATATGTACGACAAACGCACGGATTTGAAATTTACCGGCCGTACTTTGTTCGGAGCCATGCCGCCGAAAGGGCAGGAACTTGATGACCATTATTTTGGCATTATCAAGCCGCGCGTAAAGGCTTTTATGAAAGAACTGGACGAAAAGCTGTGGGAACTTGGCGTTTTGGCGAAAACGGAGCATAACGAGGTTGCGCCTGCACAGCACGAACTGGCGCCGATATTTGCCGGCACCAATATAGCTACCGACCATAACCAGCTTACCATGGAACTGATGCAGAGCATCGCACGCAAACATAACCTTGTGTGCCTGCTGCACGAAAAACCTTTTGACGGTGTAAACGGCAGCGGCAAGCACAACAACTGGTCGCTGGCAACGGTTGAAGGCGAAAACCTGCTTGACCCGGGCGCAGAGCCTTATAAAAACCACCGCTTTTTACTGTTTTTGGCAGCAGTAATTAAAGCCGTTGACGAATATCAGGATTTGCTGCGCATCAGCGTGGCAAGCGCAGGCAATGACCACCGCCTTGGGGCAAACGAAGCTCCGCCTGCGATAGTATCAATGTTTTTAGGCACCGAAATTACCAATGTGCTGAAAGCCATTGAAGCCGGTGCTGAATATAAACCCGAAAGTGAAGGCGAACTGAAGCTGAGCGGCAATGTGCTGCCTGCTTTAAAGAAAGACAACACGGACAGAAACCGTACTTCGCCTTTTGCTTTCACCGGCAACAAGTTTGAGTTCCGCATGGTAGGCTCTGCCGCCTCCATTGCCGGGCCGAACGTAGTTTTAAATACCATTGTTGCCGAAGCGCTGGAAGAGTTTGCCGCAAAATTAGAAAAAGCGGACGATTTTGAAGCCGCAGTGGTAAACCTCATCCGCGAAACAGTCATCGCGCATAAACGCATCATCTTTAACGGTGACGGTTATACCGATGCCTGGGTTGAAGAGGCCAAATCGAGGGGGCTGCTCAATCTGAAATCCACGCCGGAAGCGCTGCCTTATATGGTAAAGGAGAAAAACATCAGCCTGTTTGTAAAACACGGCATCTTTACCGAGGCAGAAGTCCGCAGCCGCCTGGAGATTTCTCTGGAAGGCTACAGTAAAGCCATCCGCATTGAAGCGCTGGCAATGCTTGAGATGCTGTTTAAAGATATTTTGCCTGCCGCATCCGCTTACAGCACGGATTTGACCACGGCGGCACAGGGCAAAAAAGCTCTTGGCATTGCCGGCTGCTTTGAAACGGAGCTTGCCGGTAAAATTGCAACCTTATCAAGCCTGCTTTACACAGATGCAGAAAAACTGAAGCTGGCTCTGGCAAACGTGGTAAAAACATCTGCCTTGGCAGAAGCCGATTATTACCACGATGTTATTTTGAAAGACATGGGGGCTTTACGCGAAGCAGCCGATGAACTGGAAGTATTGATGGGCGGCAGCTACCTGCCGTACCCGACTTACAGCAGTTTGCTGTTTGGCGTAAACTGAATTTAAAAATTATTTTGCAATGCACAACGGGGTGTATCTTAAAAGGTACACCCCGCTTTTGTTTTATATCAGAAAGAGGGCATAAAAATGAGGGGATTAATACATGGCTTAATGGCTGCCGCTGTGCTTATGGGCTTGCCGCATACGGCACTGGCGGCGGAGGCGGCGCCTGCTTTGGACACCGGCGATACGGCATGGGTGCTTATAAGTGCGGCGCTTGTTATGCTGATGACGCCGGGATTGGCATTTTTTTACGGCGGCATGGTGCGCAGCAAAAACGTACTGACAACGATTATGCAGAGCTTTTTTATAGTGGCGCTTGTAAGCGTGCAGTGGGTTCTGTTTGGCTTCAGCCTGGCATTTGGGCCGGATATTGGCGGGTTTATTGGCAGTTTAAGCTGGGCAGGGCTAAGCGATACCGCGCTTTTTGCCGCGCCGTATGATGCTTACAGCACTACGGTGCCGCTGTTTGCCTTTGCGGCATTTCAGTGCATGTTTGCCGTTATTACAGCGGCGCTTATTACCGGCGCTTATGCCGAACGGTTTAAGTTTCCGGCCTTTGTGCTGTTTACTTTTTTGTGGACAACGTTTTTATATGACCCGATGGCACACTGGGTATGGGGCGACGGCGGCTGGCTGCGCGGTTTGGGCGCGCTTGATTTTGCCGGCGGCACGGTAATACATATTCTTAGCGGCGTAAGCGGGCTGGTTGCCTGCATAATGCTGGGCAAACGCAGCGGCAAAGGCGTTGTGCCCATGCTGCCCCACCATTTACCGATGACCGTGCTTGGCGCGGCACTGTTGTGGTTCGGCTGGTTTGGCTTTAACGCAGGCAGCGCGCTTGGTGCCAACGGACTTGCGGCAGGTGCGTTTGTGGTAACGCAGGCTGCTGCTGCCTCGGCAACCTTATCGTGGGTAGCTGCGGAATGGTTTATAAACGGCCACCCAACAATGCTTGGCGCCGTAAGTGGCTGCATTGCCGGGCTTGTTGCCATTACGCCGGCGGCAGGTTTTGTAACGGTAGTGCCGGCAGTGCTGATTGGCCTTATCGGCGGAGCGCTGTGCTTTACGGCAGTTGCTTTTGTTAAAAACAAACTTGGTTACGACGATGCGCTTGACGCTTTTGGCGTACATGGCGTTGGCGGCACCTGGGGCGCGCTTGCTACCGGGCTGTGGGCAAGCAAGCAGGCTAACGCCGCCGGTGCGGACGGACTTTTTTACGGCAACGCGCACCAGCTTTATGTGCAGGCTGTAACCGTTGTTGTCGCCATTGTGCTGGCGGTTATAGGCACCTATGTTATCTTAAAAATTACTGGCGCAGTAACAACCCTGCGTGCAGATGCGGCCGAAGAAGAAACCGGGCTTGATATTGTAGAACACGGCGAACGGGCATACAGGCAAAGCATTATCAACGGCACACCGCTTACAAATCTTGCGGCAGTGCAGCAGCCGGTGCTGATAACTAATCCCGCTGCGGCGGAAAAATAAACGGAGGCAGCTATGAGACCCATTACCAAAATTGATATTATTACCCGCACAGAAAAACTTGACGAGCTGAAACTTGCTTTTGCCGAAATTGGCGTAACCGGCATGACTGTAAGCCAGGTATTTGGCTGCGGGCTGCAGAAAGGCCACCGGGAAGTATACCGCGGACAGGCATACGATATTAACCTGGTGCCGAAAGTAAAAATAGAAACCGTTGTCTGCGAAGTGCCGGTAGAAGAAGTTTTGCGGGTAGCGCAGAAAGTTTTGAAAACAGGGCAGCCCGGCGACGGCAAAATTTTTATTTACCGTCTGGATAATGCCGTTAAAATCCGCACCGGCGAACAGGGCGAAGCGGCAATTATTGATGACCATAAATAAACGCCAATTAAAAAAGTACGGCTTATTAAATTTATAAGCTG
>USHB01000027.1 GCA_900554395.1 uncultured Phascolarctobacterium sp. | reverse complement strand
CCATCAATGTATCCCTTCTATTACAGTAATGCCACTTGCAGTAAATTCAGCAGCAAATTTTTTAATTACCGGACACAATAATTTTTCACCATTCTCATCCTTCTTTTTGCAGCAGTTACTTAAATGCACAAAATCAGGTGCAAGCATTTTAATGCGTTTAATCTTTTTCTGCATTTTTTCATTATCGCCAATAGTTTCACTACAACAGCCGTTACAGGTAAAGCAAGCAATAAGTTCCAATTCTTCATCACCATACTGCTCAAAAACACCGGTTTTATTGTTAAGCGCTTTAATACATCCCGCACCAGTACAAGAAGCACTCGTTTTCAAACATCTTAAATCGCAATCTGTTTCATAGCCGTTCCTCCATAAAGTTAAATTTGCACAATAAGTCAACTCTTAATATTAATCATAAAATTTTACCATCTTTCATTATTAAAACTCTATCACTAAACCAATTAATTATATTTTTATCGTGGCTAATAAACAAATATGTCAATGATTTTTCAATCTGCAATTCTTTCAAAAGATGTAAAATTTGTGCTTGAACCGAAATATCCAGCATAGATGTTGCTTCATCTAATATTATTATTTCTGGATTTAATAATAATGCTCTGACTATACTTAACCGCTGTATTTCACCGCCGCTTAACTGATAAGGATAACGGTTCAGTATCATTTCATTTAATTTTACTTTTTCAAGATATTCCTGCAATACATTCTCATTATAATTTATATTATGTATTTTCAATGGCTCCAATAAAGTTTTTCTTAAACTCATCATTGGGTCAAAAAAGTTCTCAGGTCTTTGCGATATAAACTGCATTTTTTTTCTGTAAAATTTTAAATCTTTATTTTTTAAATTTGTTATATCAATACCGTTAAATTTAATTACGCCATCATCGCAAGCAATTAATTTTAATAAAATTTTTGCCAACGTACTTTTTCCACTTCCACTTTTTCCCATCAACCCAATTATTTCATTTTTAGCCAAAATTATAATATGGTCAAGCTGAGTTTTAGTGCCTTTCTTTTTCTTGATGCTGTCAGTAGGCTCTATATCAGTTCCTTCAACACCGCTGTCACTGATAAGATACCCTTCCATGCCGAAGATAAGTTTTAAATCGCTGCCTTCGGCGGCATCGTAGCAGAACGGAAATGCCTGCACTACACCGTGGTCGGTAATGGCAAGCGCCTTATGCCCCCATTTAATGGCTTTTTTAACCAAATCTTCCATCGGGGTCAGCGCATCCATCTTGCTCATTTTAGTATGGCAGTGCAGCTCTACCCTTTTTACTTCGGCATTATCCATACGCTCTTCTTTTTCCACCAGCATAATGCCTTTAGGTTCAATAACCATTTCGTCAAAAGCAAAGCGGTCACGTTTGGCATCGCCCATAATGCGCAGATAAACACCGGGTTTGATTAACCCCTTAAATTTATGGCATTCTTCAACACTTTGAAAGTACATATTTACAAAAATGCCATTGGTATCATCGCTTAAATTAAAGCTGAGCTTAACACGCCCTGTGCGCAGTTCACGCTCGTTAAACGAAGTCAGCACGCCGTCCTTATCAAAGCATTTTACAAACTGCCCTTCAATAACAACGTTATTTTCTTCTTCCGATATTTCATCAATCGGACGCGGCTGGCCTTTAATATTTTTGCCCCACAGCAAATTGCTGTTATTTTTGCCGCCGCTGCCGCCATTACCGTACAATATTTCATAAGCACGCGCAAATTCTGCATCAGCTTCACTGCCGCAGCTTCCATTTTCCTCATAATGGTAACTTTCCAAATCGTTCTGCGGCTGTTCTTCCGGCAGCGGAATTTCATCCGGTATCGGCTGACCCGTACAGTCTGTTACAATAACTTCCGGCATTTCAGGCGGTTCCGGAGGCAATGGTATTTCTTCTGTCTGTTTATTATTCATCTCTGCATTGCAGCATTTAAGCTGTACGCCGCCATGCAAAGAAAAAGCAGCGGCAAGACGGTCTGCCACTGCTAAAGTAAGCCTTTCTTCAACCGGAGCAGCAGCCTTGTATTCAATTACCCATGCGGATTGTTCTATGTCCAGTATTTTTTGCGGACGGATAAGACGGGTATGCAGAAGGTCTGACTCCGAAAAGGACAATCCGGCTAAAAATTCAAAAAACTTTGCTGTATCGGGGATAATGCAATATTTAGCCTTCATTACCTTTACCTTTCATAAAAACTAACTTAAATTTTCTAAAGTGATTATACCGGAAATACTTTGCAAACCGCGGGCAATTCCTTCCCTGTCGGTATCTTTGCCAAGTTTCAGGTAAAGTTCAAGCACAACCTCATTTTTTTGTGCATTATTTTTTACATTAAGCGTTTTAACCTTAATATCATTTTCTGCCAGGTATGACGTTATATTTGTAATAATACCAGGCTCATTATGAGCAACAATTCGTATATAACGCCGTCCGTTGCTGCTGGCAACGCCAAAGCGTTTTTCCCATTTGCGGAAAGATACCAGCGTAATAAGCATAATAGCGGTTGACACTATGCTGAGAACATACATGCCTGCGCCTGCCGCAAGGCCGATTGCAGATACCATCCACAAGCTGGCAGCAGTAGTTAAACCGCGCACTGTAACGCCTTCGTGCATAATGGTGCCTGCGCCCAAAAAGCCGATGCCGCTTACAACCTGCGCCGCAATGCGCGCCGAATCCCTGTTGTTGGCATTGCTGATACCGCTGACATAAGTATCGTCAAACCCATACATTGATACCAGCATGATAAGCGCCGAACCTACGCAAACCAGTATATGCGTTCTGAACCCGGCAGGGCGGTCGCCGCTGCCGCGTTCTATGCCTACTGCTCCGCCAAGAATGGTTGCTACAAAAAGACGCAGCATCATATCCCAGTTATGTGGATTAAATACAAAGTGTTCCATAAGAAACACCTCCAAAAATTTTACCCGTTAACAGCCAGCTCCGCCAAAATGTTTTTAATGCCTTCTACATAATCGCCGTCCAAAGGCAGGTATCTGATTTCGCCGTTTTTGCGGATTTTAACTTCCAACTGTCCATTTGCCAAAGTTTTCGGGCCAACTACTACCCTTACAGGATAGCCTATTAAATCGGCATCTTTAAATTTAACGCCGGGGCGTTCGTTACGGTCATCAATAACAGTTTCCACGCCGGCTTTTTTCAGTTCTTCGTAAATAGCTTCTGCTTTTTCCCATGATTCTTTATCTTTGGCGTTCATCGGCACTACCAAAACTTCGTAAGGAGCAATGGTTACAGGCCAGATGATGCCGTTTTCGTCATGGTTCTGCTCAATAGCGGCAGCCATGGTGCGGCTTACGCCGATGCCGTAGCATCCCATAACCATCGGGCGTTCTTTGCCTTCTTCATCAAGGAAAGTTGCGTGCAGGGCTTCACTGTATTTGGTGAACAGTTTAAATACCTGGCCAACTTCAATGCCGCGTGCTTTGGCAACAGGTGCGCCGCAGTGCGGACAGGGGTCGCCTTCCTGAATCATGCGGATATCGGCAACATAAGTTACATTGAAATCACGTTTGGGTTCTGCATTAACAAAATGATAGCCTTCTTCGTTAGCACCGCAGCAAACATTGTGCATATTCATAACAGTGCTGTCCACTACAACAGTTGCTTTTTCAAGGTCAATGCCGATAGGGCCCATATAACCGCCAACTGTGCCTGCTGCTGCAAGCTGTTCTTCGCTTGCCATTTCCAGGCTGTCTTCCAGAACGCCGCAAGTATTGACAATTTTAATTTCGTTTACTTCGTGGTCGCCGCGTACAAAACACAAAATAAGGCCTTTGTTGCTGTTGTAAGCAACAGCTTTAACGGAGTGGTCAACCGGCAGCTTCAAATATTCGCATACATCGGCAATGGTTTTGCAGTCAGGAGTTACAACTTTTTCCTTTTCTTTAACTTCTTCATCAGCAGCTTCAATAGGTTTCAGTTCTGCTTTTTCAACATTAGCCGCATAATCGCATTTGCTGCAGAAAACGATTTCGTTTTCGCCGCTGCCTGCAATAACGGTAAATTCATGGGAACCGCTGCCGCCGATGGCGCCGGAATCGGCTTCAACAGGACGGAAGTTCAAGCCGCAGCGTGTAAATACTTTGTTGTATGCATCATACATTTTCTGATAGGAAACATCAAGCCCTGCCTCATCCTTATCAAAGGAATAAGCATCTTTCATAATGAATTCACGGCCGCGCAAAAGCCCGAAACGAGGTCTTTTTTCGTCGCGGTATTTATTCTGAATCTGATAAACGTTTAACGGAAGCTGTCTGTAAGAGCGTACGTCCTGGCGGATTAAGGTAGTTACCATTTCTTCATGCGTCGGGCCAAGGCTGAAAGGCCTGTCATGCCTGTCTTTCAGTTTAAACATTTCCTGGCCGTAAACATCCCAGCGGCCGCTTTCCTGCCATATTTCCGCAGGCTGTACAATAGGCATCAAAAGTTCCTGCGCGCCTGCTGCATCCATTTCTTCGCGGACAATATTCTCTATTTTTTTAAGTACGCGCCATGCCAAAGGCAGATAGCTGTAAATACCTCCGGCAGCTTTGCGTATAAAACCTGCGCGCAGCATCAGCTGATGGCTGACAACCTCTGCCTCGGCAGGAACTTCCCTTAAAGTGGGAGCGTACATTTGGGATACTCTCATTATTTATTCTTCCTTTCCATCAATATTTTATCAATTTCTTTAAACAATTCATCCACAATTTCATCTTCGCACACTTTACGCAAAACCTCGCCTTTGCGGAACAAAAGCCCTTCGCCGATGCCGCCGGCAATGCCTACATCGGCTTCACGCGCTTCGCCCGGGCCGTTGACAACGCAGCCCATTACCGCCACAGTTATCGGCTCGGTAATATTTGCCAGTTTCTGTTCTACCGTAAGCGCCAGTTTTTCAAGATTGATTCTGGTTCTGCCGCAGGTTGGGCATGAAATAAGCGTAGGCCCATATTCACGCAGCCCAAGTGCCTTTAAAATAGCAAAGCCCGTTTTAACTTCTTCCACAGGATTGCCGGTAAGCGATACCCTTATTGTATCGCCAATGCCTTCGGCAAGCAGTGTACCAATGCCTACTGCCGATTTTATAATGCCGGAATTAACCGTGCCTGCTTCCGTAATGCCTACATGCAGCGAATAATCGCACTGCGAAGCCAGTAAACGGTAGGCTGCTATTGTTAAGGGCACATCATGCGCCTTAAGCGAAATTTTTATGTTGCGGTAATCCATGCTCTCTAAAATTCGGATATGCCGCCAGGCAGCTTCCACCAATGCTTCCGGTGTCGGATGACCGTATTTTTCAAGCAAATCTTTAGGAAGCGAGCCTGCATTTACGCCAATACGGATAGGTATATTATGCGGTTTAACTGCTTCAACCACAGTACGGACTTTATCCTCGCCGCCGATATTGCCCGGATTAAGGCGCAGCCCGCTTATGCCTGCTTCCACAGCTGCCAGTGCCAGTTTATAATCAAAATGAATATCGGCAATAACAGGTATCGGGCTTCGTTTTACAATTTCTTTCAGCGCTTCTGCTGCAGCCATATCGGGCACAGCGCAGCGCACAACGTCGCAGCCTGCCGCAGCCAGTTCATTTATCTGCGCCAGTGTTGCTTCTGCATCATCAGTTCTTGTATTAGTCATAGATTGCACGGCAACAGGCGCGCCGCCGCCAATTTTTACATTGCCTAACTGAATTTGCCTTGTTTTCCTGCGTTCCATCAGGCCACCTCTTTATCTGGATATATCGCTGAACACAGCCCAAACGGTAAGGGTTAATATCATTGCCACGCCGATGCTCTGAATCATCGTTGCAGCTTTATCACCCAACGGTTTGCCGCGCAGCGCTTCTAAAATAAGCAGCACAAAATGCCCACCGTCCAATGCCGGCAGCGGCAAAAGATTGATAATGCCAAGGTTAATGCTTAAAATTGCCACCAGGTTCAAAAGCGGCATCCAGCCGTTTTCGGCTGCTTCGCCGGCAATTTTAGCTATGCCGATAGGCCCTGTCACATCTGCCGGGGCAACGCCGGTAACAATTTTATACAGACCGTCAATCATCATCAGCATAATATACTGCGTATATTTAAAACCCATCTGCAAGGATTCAAAAATGCCGAAATCCCTATGTTCAAGCTGCGGAGAAATACCCACAAGTGCTTTGCCGTAGTCCTTATCAAACTGCGGTTTCATGGTAAAATCTTTCACTACGCCGTTGCGTTCTGCTGTAAGCGTAACCTCATTTTCACCATAACTGTTAAGTTCTGCCGACATCTCATTCCATGTTGCAACAGGCTTGCCGCCTACGGATAAAATGCGGTCACCAGCTTGCAAACCTGCTTCAACGGCGGCCTTGCCCGGCATTACGCTGCCAAGTACAGGCTTATCAACTGGTACATCCAAACCATTTGCGGCAAAAATACCCGTAAACAAAAATACCGGCAAAATAAAATTCATCAGTGCGCCGGCTAAAATAACCAACATTCTTGCAGGTATGGGCTTCGATTTAAAAGCACCTTCGTCAGCAGGTTCATCCGGTTCCATGCCTGCAATTTTGTTATATCCGCCCAGCGGAATAATTCTTAAACTATACAGCGTTTCGCCGTATTTTTTTTGAAAAATGTTCGGGCCAAAGCCGATGGCAAATTCATCGACACGCATACCCGTCATTTTTGCAGTAATAAAGTGCCCAAATTCATGTACCGTTACCAGTACGCCAAAAACAAATAAGGCAGCTAATAAAGTTGTCACAAATTTCCTCCTGTTTTACAGTCTGCTTAAAAACTCACGCGCCGCTGTTCTTGCAGCAGCATCGGTATTTTCAATGTCTGCCAGTACCGGCTGCAAAATGTTCCGGTGCCCGGCAACAACATGTTCTATCGTTTTTATAATATCTGTATATTTAATTTTTCCATCTAAAAATGCGTACACAGCTTCTTCGTTGGCAGCATTAAAAGCACAAGGCAGCGTGCCACCCTGCCTGCCGCATTCAACGGCAATTTTAAGCGCAGGAAAGGCTTCCGTATCCGGCGCTAAAAAAGTAAGCGTGCCTGCTTTTACAAAATCAAGCTGCCCGAAGGCGTTTTCATAACGTTCAGGATACGAAAACGCATACTGTATCGGCAACCGCATATCCGGCAGCCCCATCTGTGCAATTACAGAACCGTCATTAAATTCTACCATTGAATGTACAATGCTTTGCGGATGTACAACGACATCTATTTTATCATATGGCATATCAAACAGCCAGTGTGCTTCAATAACTTCCAAGCCTTTATTGGCAAGCGTAGATGAATCAACCGTTATTTTTTTACCCATGCTCCAGTTAGGATGCTTAAGGCATTGTTCAAGAGTTACATCTGCCAGTTCCTCTTTGGTTTTACCCAAAAACGGCCCGCCGCTTGCAGTTATAATCAGCCGCTTAACTTCGTTTTGCCTGCCGCCCTGCAATGATTGAAAAATAGCGCTGTGTTCACTGTCTACCGGTGTCAGTGAAACGCCGTATTTTTTTACGGCTTCCATAACGATGCTGCCTGCCGCAACCAACGTTTCTTTGTTGGCAAGGGCAATATTTTTACCGTGCTTTATTGCCTCCAAAGTCGGCAGCAAACCTGCATAACCCACCATTGATGCCAAAACGGTATCAACGCCATCATAAGTAACAGCTTCAAGCAAACCTTCTTGGCCTGCCAAAATTTTTGTTTTGCCGCTGTAACGGCTTTTTAACTTCTGCGCTGCTTTCTCATCAGTCAGCACTGCTATATCCGGGCAAAACTGCTCAATCTGTTCTTCAAGCAATACATCATTAACATGTGCCGCCAGCACTTTTATTTT
Organism: uncultured Phascolarctobacterium sp.; assembly: GCA_900554395.1. Classification (GTDB taxonomy): domain Bacteria; phylum Bacillota; class Negativicutes; order Acidaminococcales; family Acidaminococcaceae; genus Fusicatenibacter_A. The sequence goes on along the minus strand of USHB01000027.1, from coordinate 3,398 downwards.
AAGTTTATCCGGATTGGCAGCCGCCACTTCCAAAGTCTGTTTGCCAATAGAGCCTGTACTGCCAAGAACAGCCACGTTTTTCATCGCCATACCTCCACAGGGTTACATATAAAAGCTGTTAACCATAACACTTAACAAAAATACATAATAACTTACCGGAATTGCAAACAACAGACTGTCGCATCTATCCAATACACCGCCATGACCGGGGAAAATTTTGCCGGAATCTTTCACGCCGAAAGAGCGTTTTAAAACAGATTCCACCAAATCACCCAACGGTGCAAAAAATGCCACGCCGATGCCAAGCAGCACAGAAAGCAAGGCAGAACCTGCAAAAATCTGCGTATCATGCAGATAGTTCATGCCGCCCATAATAACAGCTACGCAGCCAATAAAGCCTGCTACTGCACCTTCAACCGATTTATTGGGACTGATTGTGGGACAAAGTTTATGTTTGCCGATAGCAGAACCCGCAAAATATGCAAAAGTATCACTGGCCCAAACGCCAAGCATAATAACCCAGAACAAAATTTCACCGCGGTCAATGGGCAATCCCCAAAGGCTTACCTGTAAATCCGCTGATGTAAAATACAGCGCGTCGCGCAAAAGAATGAAATGCGCAAAACCAAAGCCGATATACAGCAGCGACATTACGGAAAGCGCCGTGTTAAACGCCCATTTGCCGTCTGCATGATGGCGCGCCATACCTTCCAGTAACACAAAAATGCAGCCAATCATTAAAATTGCCGGAAACAGCAAAAATGAATAAATGCTGATAAAACGGAAAACCGATGCGGCATAAATAAGGCAAACCATAGTCATGCCAGTAGAAAGCCAATATACATCATGGCCGGCCTGCCGCGCCATATTTCTGAATTCAAACAAACCCACTGTTGCCAGGGCAAAAACTGCCGCATCAAACAAATATCCGCCCTGATGGATTAAAAACATAACTACCGGCAAAGCCACAATGCCGGTTAAAATTCTTTTTAACATTACCACACCGCCAACTATTTAGTAATTAAACCGCCGTAACGGCGTTCACGTCCGCCGTAAGCCTTTACAGCCTCCAAAAACATTTCCGGTGTAAAAGCAGGCCAGTAAACGTCTGTTGTCCAAATTTCAGCATAAGCAATCTGCCACAGCATAAAGTTGCTGATGCGCAAATCCCCGCCCGGGCGGATTAATAAATCCGGGGCAGGCAGCCCTTTGGTATACAGATAATCTTCAAAATGCTGTGCATCTATATCTTCAACCTTCAGCGAACCATTCTTGACATCACTGACAATCTTTTGTACAGCATGCAGAATTTCAGCTTGTCCGCCGTAGTTTATAGCCAAATTTAAAATAATGCCGGTATTTTCTGCCGTTACTTTTTCAGCGTGCTCCATTTTACGGCGCACTATTTCCGGCAATCCTTCACGGCTGCCCATAAAACGCACTTTAACATTGTTTTTATGGAAATCTTCAATTTCACTCGTTAAATAACGGCTCAACAGTTCCATTATAAAATTAACTTCAGTTACAGGACGTTTCCAGTTTTCGGTAGAAAAAGCATAGGCGCTGATAATTTTTACACCTATTTTATCTGCTGTTCTGACAATATTTTTTAAAGTTTCCGCACCTGCCTGGTGACCAAAAGTACGCGGTTTTCCCTGTGCCTTTGCCCAACGGCCGTTGCCGTCCATAATAATGGCAATGTGCTGCGGAACTTTTTCCAAATCTATTCCACTAACATCAACTTTTAAATCATTATTGCCGGTTTTAAATTTAAATAATGTATTAAACACAATATCACCTTTCCGCTAAAGGCAATAAAACTGAGCTACCTCCCCTTTTAAAGAGGAGGCAACTTCAGTTCTACGCAATAAATCAGGGTTGTTTAATTGCACCAACCGGGCAAACGCCTGCGCAAGCGCCGCATTCAACGCATTCTTCGCCGATTTCATATTTGCCGTCGACTTCTTTAATTGCGCCAACCGGGCAGGTTGCAGCACAAGAACCGCAGCCTACACATTCTTCTTTATTAATTTTCAGTGCCATCTGTTACGCCTCCTTTCCTGTACCTTCTAACAGTAGTGATTTCTGCTTTATTGTTATCCAGCTTACGCTGTCTAACTACATATTCGGTAATACTGCCTTCCTGCGGCACGCCTTTGGATTTAGGCGGCTCGGTAGCAATAACTTCGCAGGCATAGCCTGCTTCCTGTAAAATACGCAGCGCTTTATCAAGTTCCAGCGCCAAAACGTCAGGAAACTCCATCAGATTTCCATAACTTCCTTTTCTTTATGTTCCATAACGGTATCCACTTCTTTGATGAATTTATCAGTCATTTTCTGGATATCGTCATTAGCCTTTTTAGCTTCGTCTTCCGTAATTTCCTTAGCTTTTTCAGCTTTTTTAATGGAATCATTGGCATCGCGGCGCAGGTTTCTTACGCTGACGCGTGCATCTTCTGCTTTTTTATGTACGGTTTTAACAAGCTCTTTACGTCTTTCTTCCGTAAGCTGTGGCAGATTCAAGCGAATTACGCTGCCATCGCTGTTCGGGTTAAGGCCCAAATCAGATTTCATAATCGCACGTTCAATATCTTTCAGCAGGTTCTTTTCCCAAGGCTGAATAACAATCATGCGCGGCTCCGGAACGGTTACGCTTGCAACCTGGTTTACCGGAGTCGGAGTACCGTAATATTCAACCATTACCTTATCAAGCAGCGATACGCTGGCACGGCCTGCACGCACGGAAGCAAGGTCAACACGCAGCACATCAATAGTTTTATGCATTTTAGCCTGTGTAGTTTCCAATATTTCTTTTATTTCTGCCATTTTACTTTCCTCCTACCAAAGTACCAATCTTCTGCCCCAATGCTGCTTTTAAAATATTGCCGGGTTTATCAATATTAAATACAACAATGGGTATCTTATTATCCATGCACAGGCTGATAGCGGTGGAATCCATTACGCTCAGCTTACGCTGAATAACTTCGATATAGTCAAGTTCTTCAAACATTTTAGCGTTCGGGTTTTTAGCCGGGTCACTGTCATAAACGCCGTCAACGCCTTTTTTAGCCATCAGGATGGCATCTGCTTCAATTTCCGCAGCACGGAGAGCTGCCGTTGTATCAGTAGAAAAGTACGGATTGCCTGTACCTGCCGCAAAAATAACTACCCTTTCCTTTTCCATATGGCGGATAGCCCTGCGCCTGATATAAGTTTCGGCAATCTGGCGCATTTCGATAGCAGTCTGCACACGGGTCGGCACGCCAAGATTTTCGAGCGCACCCTGCAAAGCCAGAGAGTTGATAACAGTTGCCAGCATGCCCATATAGTCCGCAGTTGCTCTGTCCATGCCTTTTGAACTGCCGGACAACCCGCGCCAAATATTGCCGCCGCCGTTA
>USHB01000026.1 GCA_900554395.1 uncultured Phascolarctobacterium sp. | reverse complement strand
CGTAAAAGTAAATTAAATCAGCATAAAAGGAGAAAAAAATGCCTGTCCCAACATTAGACAACGAAACATTAAAACATATCGCTGGTGACGGCAGAATAGAATTTTGCCTGTATAACCCGCGCAGCAAAAGCGGCATGCCTACGTGGGAGCTAAAAATAAAAAGCACAGACGGTACGCGCAAAATTATGGTAATCCGCGACAATGGCATTAGTATAAGCCGAACGGAAGTAGCGGTTCAGTCTTTCAAAACGCGTGCTGAACGCAACAAAGAAATTTACCGTTTATACTATGATGAAGGCTTAAGCCAGATGTTTCTGGCGAATATATTTAACATGAGCCAGCCTTCAATATCGCTGATATTAAAAAACGATAAGAAAAAGTAAACGTATTTTTATCAGCATATAAACCTGGCTTTAACAGATATTATATTTTAAAAGGATTTACCATGCCTGTGCCGAAATATATACATAATAAACTCTAAGCGCAGGAGGGATTGGTATGAGCGAATTAAGTGAAAGAATCGGCATGGCGGCCGGCAATGCTTTTAAAAGCGGCTTTAACTGCGGCGAGGCTGTTTTGCAGGCTTTCCGCACAGAGGGCGGTTTAAAAATAAGTGACGAAACTTTGCGCATGACTACCGCTTTTGGCGGCGGTATGGGTCATGCACGCGCTGTTTGCGGAGCGCTGGTAGCTTCGGTAATGGTAATAAGCTATTTTGTAGGGCGTACAAGCCCACAGGAAAAGCCGCTGCCGGAAGTTTATCCGTACAGTAAGGAATATCACGATTTGTTTGTAAAAGAATTTGGTTCTTCGGAATGTAAAGATTTAATGCCGTATGAATTTAACACGCGCGACCATTTGCTGAACTGCCTGAAACTGGTAAACCGAATGGCTAAGTTTTTAGCGGAATATCTTGAGGCAAAGGGATTTTTAAAATAATAATGTTTAAATGCACCGCTGTTGGCAATGCCGCAGCGGTGTTACTTATTTTACACATTTTTAACGGAAATTAAGCAGAGTTTTTAAACGTGTTGTTTATAATATGGGTAATTCAAAAAGTTATATCAACTGTTAAGTTTAAGGAGGATTTAAGTTTTATGAAATTATCCAGCAAAAAAAGAAAAACTGCTGCCGCTGTCTGCACGTTTTTGAGCATTTTTGGCTGCGCTGCTGCCGGAAACCTGTATGTGCCCGCTCATGTTGAAGCAGCAGGCTACACCGTACAGGAAAAGAACCCTGTAAACCTGATGCCGATTAACCGCGCTAAATTTTTAAAAGGCCAGCATTTTGATTTGCAGGTTGAAGTTAAAGGCGTTGCCAATGATTTTAAAGTAACCGTTGACGGCGTTGATGCTGAAAAATATTTTGGCAAAACCGGTACTGTTAAAACAGAAGATGGCGTAACTGTTTACTGCATTCCGGACGTTGCTTTTACCAAAGCCGGCGATGTTAAAGTAGAAGCTGTTGCTGACGGCAAAAAGAATGTTGCTAACTACACCGTTACCGATGCCAAAGCAAAGAAAAAAGCCAAAAACGTAATTCTGTTTGTAGGAGATGGCATGAGCCTGCAGGCACGCGAAATGGCGCGTATTCTTTCCAAAGGCTTGAGCGACGGCAAATATAACGATTTGCTGAATATGGAAAAAATGCCGCACATGGCAGTTATTACCACTTCCGGTTATGATTCTCTTGTAACAGACTCCGCAAACAGTGCATCTGCTTATGCAACCGGCCATAAATCCGTTAACAACGCTATGGGTGTATATGCCAACAGCACTAAAGACCCGTTTGATGACCCGAAAGTAGAAAACATTATTGAGCTTGTTAAACGCACCAAAGGCATGGCAACCGGCATTGTTTCCACCGCTAACATTACCGATGCTACCCCGGCAGCTATGCTGAGCCATACCCGCCGCCGTGCTGAACAGAACTTTATTGCTGAAACCATGGCAGAAGATTATCACCGTCCGGATGTAATTATGGGCGGCGGCAGCCGTCACTTCATCCCGATGGATGTGCCCGGTTCCAAACGTAAAGATAACACCAATGTTGTAGAAAAATTCCAGGAACTCGGTTATACCTTCTCCGGCAACAGAACCGAACTTTTAAATACTCCGGCTGATGAAGATAAAATTCTTGGTTTGTATCAGCTTGACAACATGAACGTATATGTTGACCGCGCTATGCTGAAAAACCCGAAAGTGCTTGGCGGCTTTAATGACCAGCCCGGCCTTGTGGAAATGACTGAACGTGCAATTGACACCCTCAGCAAGAACGAAAACGGTTTCTTCCTGATGGTTGAAGGTGCCTGCGTTGATAAACAGCTGCATGTTATGGATTGGCAGCGCGCAGCTTATGATAACATTGAACTTGACCAGGCCGTAGGCGTAGCTAAAAAATTTGCTGAAGAAAACGGCAACGATACCCTGATTATTGTTGTTGCTGACCATGCGCACGGTGCAAGCATTACCGGTACTTATCATGAACTGGACGGCAAAACCGGGCGCGAAGCTGTACGCACCTATGCTGCAGCAGGCTGGCCGACTTTTGAAGACCGCGACGGTGACGGCTATCCCGATAATCCGGACCCGGATGTAACATTGGCTGTACAGTTTGCTAACCACCCGGATACCAACATTAACTATAAATTTAAAGCTGAACCTACCGCACCGGCAATTATGGCAGGCGATAAGGCTATTGCCAACCCGAAACTGGAAGGCGAATTCTATAAAGGCAACATTCCTGCCGATGAATCCCAGGAAGTTCACTCTGCCGATGACATTCTGCTGAATGCTATGGGCCCCGGCAGCGAATACTTTAACGGCGTAATGGATAACACCGAAGTATTCTTCGGCATGGTAAGAGCGCTTGGCATTGACGGTACTAAAAACTTCAAAAAATAACAGCTTGGAGGCAGGCAGATGTTAAGAAACTTGGCAAAAAGTTTTCTGCTTTCGCTTCTGCTGCTGACGGCCGGTATATTTACGGCTGAAGACTTGCCGTTAAAGGCGGTTCAATATGAACCGCCTTTTTTGTGCAGCAGGGCAGAAGCAGCAATAAATCTTACTTTTGATGAAATGTATGCCGGTGTTTCATCCTTGGGTATTACTTTCTCTGATAAATTAAAAAGTTCCGCAGGGCAGACAGTGCAAATGGCAGGATTTATGGCGCCGCCATTAACGCCGACCATTAATTTTTTTGTGCTTACGCGTGAGCCGATGAGTATTTGCCCCTTTTGCAGCACGGATGCAGACTGGCCGGCAGATATAGTTGTAGTGCAGTTATCGGAACCGGTGGTAGCGCTGCCATTCGACCGGCCTATCAGTGTTACCGGCACGCTTGAACTGGGTACGGAAGTGGATGCGGAAACAGGCTTTGTAAGTTTAGTACGCATACAGGCAGAATCGCTGGAGGCTTTGTAATGCTTTTAGAAATAAAAAACGTTTTTAAACAGGTAACAGAGCCTTCCGGTGAAGTAATTACTATAAGCCATGCCGCAAACTTTGCGCTTGATAAAGGCGGGCAGATACTTTTAACCGGGCCGAGCGGCAGCGGCAAAACAACATTGCTGCACATGATTGCCGGTTTAATGCAGCCCAGCGGCGGCGAAATTTATTTTGACGGGCAGCGCATTGATAATATGCCGGAACGCAAACGCGATTTATGGCGTGCTAAAAATATAGGTTATGTATTTCAAAAATTAAATTTAATTGAAGCGCTGACGACAGAAGAAAATATTTTGCTTGCCGGGTATTTTGCCGGTGGTGATATGGCGGCCTTGAAAAAACGCACCCACAGTTTGCTGGAACGTGTCGGATTGGCAGCGAAAAAAGATGTGCTGCCGGGCAAATTAAGCATTGGCGAACAGCAGCGCATTGCTGTAGTGCGCGCCGTTATCAATGCGCCGGTGCTGCTTTTGGCAGATGAGCCAACGGCAAGCCTTGATGCGGAAAATAGCAGCATTGTGCTTGAACTTTTGCGCAGTTTATGTACTGAAAACAATGCAGCGCTTATTTTATCCACGCATGACGAAAGCGTAAAACACCAATTTGGTGAATGGTTTGATATAAAAGGCGGGAGGTTTATAACACATGGGCATTATTAAAATTGTACGCCGCAACATTATGTTTAAACCTTTGCAAAGCCTTATTGCCTGCTGTGTTGTAATGGCAAGCATTGCCATGGCTGTGCTGGTACTTTTAATGGCAGACGGCGTACACAGCGGCTTAACATCAGCGGCAGAACCGTTTCCGATAGTAGCGGGCAGCAAAGGCAGCCCCAATCAGCTTGTGCTGAACACTGCATTTTTAAAAGATACGCCGATGTCCAACATCAGTTACAGCCAGGTTGAAAAACTGCGCGCCAATAAAAATGTGGCAATGGCAATACCTTTCGGTTACGGCGATAATTACCGCGGCTTCCGCATTGCCGGTACTGAAAAAGAAATTTTTGCTTACGAAATAAACCCCAAACGCGGCAAATGGCTGCAATTAGCGCAAGGGCGTGCGTTTGCAGAACCTTATGAAGCCGTTTTGGGAGCCCGTATGGCACAAATGACAGGGCTTAAAATCGGAGATATTTTTAATACATCGCATGGTATGGTGGCAATGCCCGGCGGCAAAGGGCATACGCAGAAATATAAAGTGGTTGGCATTTTGCAGCCGGTAAACGGGCCGTATGACCAAAGTATTTTAACGGATATAAACAGTTTGTGGCTTTCGCATGCCGGGCATGGTGCGGCTGCACAGGGCGTAACATCCGTGCTTGTTAAACCTGCCGGTTACGCGCAGGCTTTGGCACTGCTTGCCCAGTACAGAAATGACCGTGATATGCAGATGGTTTTTCCATCACAGATAGTTATAGAACTGTTTTCCGTAATGGGTGATGCTGAAAAAGTTTTGCAGATTATAAGCTATGCCGTTATTTTGCTGTCGCTTGTTATAATTGCTTTTACAACCTATTGGGCGGCAGCCATGCGCAGGCATGATAATGCAATTATGCGTGCTATAGGCGCAGGGCGGAATGAAATTGTAAAAATTAACTTTTTGCAGGGGATGCTGCTTGCCTGCACAGGCGTAATTGGCGGCATTGCCGCCGGACACGGTGCGTTTTTGGCACTGGCCTATATTTTGCGGCAAAAAACTGCCGTTAGTATGGCGGCGGGCTTCAGTTTGCAGGAAGGCGTTATGATTCTTGCAGTGGTTGCAGCGGCAGCGGTTTTCAGTTTCATTCCCGCAGCAGCGGCCTGCAAACGCCAGGCAGCGGATGATTTGTAAAGTTTTGCCTTCTTAAAATTCTATGTTATAATTAACGTGACAGACTTTAAGGAGGATTTTTATGAAATTAAAAAAGACCATTGCATTGGCTTTGGCTGCCATGGCAATAAGCGCAACCGCATTTGCAAATGTGGCAGTTAAAGGATATGACATTACCGAAGACTGGGTAAAAATGGAAGTGCCGCAGATTAAAGGCGCTGCAGGTGGTTCCGTTGCTGATGCTAAAATTAACAAAGCACTTAATTTTAATGCACTGATGCAGCTTTATTCTCCGCTGCCGCAGGGACGTAGTGGGGAAGATGCCATGCGTACATCTTTTGAATATAAATTTAGCGGCAAAGACGGAGTTAAAGAAGCACGCGAATTTTTGGAAGATGTTGGCGGTTTCGTTAATTACAGCCTGCACAGCAGCTGGTATGAAGCAAAAACTTTGGGCGGCAGCCTGGTAGAGCGTTACGGCCTTGACGGCAAATACGATGTTTTGTACAACGGCAGCAAACTTTTAAGCGTTGAACAGCGCGGCTATCTGTTTACCGGCGGTGCGCACGGCAATACGCTGTATAAAGTATCTACTTTTGATTTAACTACCGGCAATGAATTGCAGCTTGCCGATTTATTCAAACCCGGCAGCAATTATCTGGAACGCATTAATAAAATAGTAGCTAAAAAAGTTGCTGCACAGCCGGAGAAATTTTTCGGACCTGTTGAAGTAAAAGACGGTGACCAGTTTTACTTTGACGGCAAAGTGCTGGTAATTACCTATGCACCGTACGAAGTTGCCCCTTATGCCGCAGGTGTTGTTACTTTTGTTATCCCGGCAGGCCAGTTGAGTGACATTATGGCCGATAATGTAAAATAAGCAACACTTTTGCTGTATAAAAATACAAATGAGGCTATTTATTTTAACTTTCTAAAATGTTATAATAAATATAGTCAACGGAGACTCCACAGGGTATCTGTGGGGTCTTTTATTATAATTATTCCATTTTAGGGAAGGTGATTTTATGGAAAAGAATGAAGTTCAGAAAAAGGGCTTTTTTGATAAAGCGATGGACTTTATTGAAAAAATCGGCAATGCCATGCCGGACCCTGTCAGCCTGTTTATTATACTGGCTGTTGCGGTTGTAATTCTTTCCGCAATTTTGGGCAGTATGGGTTATGGTGCGGTGCATCCCGGTACCGGCAAAACCGTACAGGTGGTAAACCTTTTAACCAAAGACGGTTTCCGCGATATGTACAGTAAGGCTGTTGCCAATTATTCCAATTTTGCTCCTTTGGGTATGGTTATGGTTTGCATTATTGGTGCGGCTGTTGCAGAAAAGAGCGGCTTTTTAGTTACAATGATGAAGCAAGTTATGGGCGATGCTAAATCGTGGATGGTTACTTTTGCGATTTTGTTTGTTGCTATTAACGCTAACCTTGCCGGTGATGCCGGATACATTGTAATGCCTCCGCTGGCTGCTGTTATTTACATGGGGCTTGGACGCAGCCCGGTTTTAGGTATGATTGTAGCTTATGCAGGCTGCGCGGGTGGCTTTAGTGCCAATATTATGCTTGGCATGACAGATGCGCTTGCTTATGGCTTTACCGAAAACGCAGCCCGTATGATTGACCCCAATTATTCTGCCACAATGGCTATTAACTGGTACTTTTTGATTGTTTCTTGTATTTTGCTTGCTGTTTTTGGCACGTTGCTGACGGAAAAGTTTTTGGTAAAACGCTTTCCTACTACCAGAGAAGATTTGTTGAAATTCAATTTTGATGAATCAGAAGGAAAAGTTACCGAAGAACAGAAACGCGGTCTGAAGTGGTCTGTTATCGGCCTTGTAGTATTTGTAATTGCACTGGTACTGGCCTGCGTTGGTGATGACCCGCTTTTGGCAGACCAGAAAACCCATTCCGTTATGACCAACGGTTCTCCGTTTATGAATGGCATTATTTTAACTGTTACTATTGCATTGTTTGTTATGGGTGCGTGCTATGGTTTTGGCTGCGGCAAATATAAAAATGACAGGGATTTATTTGCCGATATTACGCTGGGCTTTAAGGATATGGCCGGTTACATTTTTATGTGCTTCTTTATTGCACAGTTTACCAGCTATTTTGCATGGAGCAATTTGGGCATTGTTATGGCTATTAAAGGTGCGGAAGCTTTGCAGGCAATGCAGTTTACCGGTGCGCCGCTGTTAGTTGGCCTTATTTTTGTATCTTGTATGGTTAATATTCTTATTGGTTCTGCATCTGCCAAATGGGCTATTCTTGCGCCAATATTTGTGCCGATGCTGATGCTGATGGGCTTTGACCCTGCTGTTACGCAGGTTTCTTACCGTATAGGCGATTCCATTACCAACCCGCTTTCTCCGTTGTTCCCGTATTGCCCGGTTATTTTAGGCTTTGTACGCAGATACGCGCCGGAGATGGGACTTGGTTCTGTTATTGCCAATATGGTGCCGTTTTCCGTTACGTTTGCAGTAATTTGGATTATTCAGCTTTTGGTATGGATATTCCTCGACCTTCCGTTAGGACCTGGCGGCGGCATTTACCTGCCATGATAATTTAAAAGTTAAATAGGGCGGCTGCTGTTACGGCAGCCGCTTTTATAAGGAGTTATGCTTTATGTATCATACAAAAATTAACATTATTTTTCACGGAAGTTCTGCCCATGGCTCTACACCTCATTTGGGCAAAGATGCCATCGTAGCGGCATCATCTTTTATTTTAAATGCACAAACTGTTGTAAGCCGTATGAATAACCCGTTAAATCCGCTGGTGTTTACCATAAGTGAAGTACACGGTGGTACGCAGTTTAACATTATTACAGATTTGGTAAAATTAACGGCATATTTATATGCGGATGATAAAGCAATTCTTGCTGAAATGCAGCCGCAGATTACACTGCTTGCCCAAAGCACGGCGGCAGCTTTGGGCTGTACTGCTGAACTTGTATTTAGTGAAGCGGAAGGAGGCACGGCAGAATGAACTTTAAAGAACTGGCATTTGCTGAAGAACAATATATTTTGGAGCAGCGCCATTGGCTGCATGCCCATCCGGAACTTGGCACCAAAGAATTTAAAACAACGGAACATATTGTAAACGAATTAAAATCTTTTGGCATTGAAGTACAGACTTTTGATGACATTACCGGCTGCATTGGCATTATTAAAGGTGCCTATCCGGGCAAAACCGTAATGCTGCGTGCCGATATTGATGCATTGCCCATACAGGAAGAAAATGAGTGCGGTTTCTGCTCTCAGAATGCAGGGGTAATGCATGCCTGCGGACACGATTGCCATACAGCTATGCTGCTTGCCGCAGGCAAAATGCTGCAAAAATATAAAGATGAACTGCATGGAACCGTTAAGCTGATTTTCCAGATGGCAGAAGAAATTGGTACGGAATCTCGCCATTATGTGGAAAAAGGCTGTCTTGATGATGTAGATGCTGTTTTTGGGCAGCATGTATGGTCACTGATGGACAGCGGCAGCGTGAATTTTGAAGACGGTGAGCGCATGGCGTGCAGCGACCGTTTTACCATAAAAATTAAAGGGCAAACAGCACCGGCAGATAAACCTCAGCTTGGCAATGATGCCGTGCTGGCGGCAGCGGCAGTGGTTATGGCTTTGCAAAGTATCGTCAGCCGTGTAAACGCACCGCAAAATACTTTGGTTATAACTACCGGCATGATGAATGGCGGCACTGAAAGTGCGCAAATAGCGGCAGAGGCAGAACTTGTTGGTACAGTACGTACTTTTAACAAAGAGTTCCGCAAAAATATGCCGCAGCTTATTGAGGAAACAGCTAAAAAAGCAGCACAGGTTTATGATTGTAATGTTGAAAGTACTTACTTTTTCGGACCGGCGCCGCTTATAAACGAACATAACAGCTTGAACGAAATTGCACGCAGGGCAGCAGCAAAAATTATGGGCGAACAGGCACTTTGCCATTTAGATAAAATGACCGGTGCTGAAGATTTTTCCGTATTTATGGAAAAAACTAAAGGCGTTTACGGATTTTTAGGAGTGCGCAATCTTGCCAAAGGGCTCAACTGTGTGCATCATCACCCCAAATTTGCAGTTGATGAAGAACAGTTAAAATATGGCGCTGCTATTTATGCGCAGTTTGCTTATGATTATTTAAACAGTGGTGTTAAATGAAAAAGTTATGTAATTTAGTATTCGCTTTTGTGCTGTTTGCCGTTTGCAGTTTGGCAGCGGCACAGGCACCGGATTATAACAATACTGCCGATTGGGCGTACTGGCGTGTTGGTGAAAATAAGGCGGCTGATTTGTTTATTATATGCCCGACTGTTGATTTGGGGACAGATGGGCATACTAATATGAGCCTTGCCGATGAAAATACCAAAGGAAATTTTAAGGGCGCGCTTAATATGCAGCGCGGCATTTATGAAAAAAACTGCCGTATGTATGCGCCGTATTACCGTCAGGCCACATTGGCAGATTATACTTTGCCGCAGCAGGAGGCGGCCGGTTATTTTGATTTGGCTTACAATGATGTGCGTGCAGCATTTTTATATTACATGCAGCATGAAAATAATGGCCGTCCGTTTGTATTGTCAGGATTTTCGCAGGGTGCGGAAATGTGCCTGCGGCTTTTAAAAGAATTTGGCAATACGGATTTTGTAAAAAATAATATGGCAGCCTGCTATGCCATTGGCTGGCGTTTTACGCCGCAGGAAGCTGAGCAGTACCCATATATCTGCCCGGCGCAGAGTGCTGATGATTTAGGTACGGTGATTATGTTTAACAGCGAAGCTCCGGAGGTAACATCTTCACCGATGGTGCCGCAGAATGTAAAAAGTTTTTGCATTAATCCGCTTAGCTGGCGTACAGACGGCAAAACGGCAGTTAAAACGCTGAACTTAGGCGCATGTTTTACGGATTACAGCGGCAGCATTATTAAAGAAGTGCCGCAGTTTACCGGTTGTTACATTGATGAAACGCGCGGAACATTAAAAGTTACGGATGTAGACGGTAAAAAATATCCGCCTGTACTTTCGCTGTTTGCGGAAGGAATTTACCATATTTACGATTATCAGTTTTTTTACCGCAATTTGCAGCAGAACGTTGAACTGCGCATAAATACTTTTATTGAAGAAAGGCAGGAGCAAAATGCAGCATAAACAGGGCTTGCCTCATATTAAAATTTTGGCTACCGGCGGTACTATTGCCGGTAGTGCAGCCAGCGCGGGCAAACTTACGGGCTATACTGCCGGAGCGTTAAGCATACAAAGTCTGATTGACGCCGTGCCGCAGCTTACGGAAGTTGCCGCAGTAAGTGGAGAACAGCTTGCAAATATTGACAGCTGCAATATAACAAGCGATTTATGGTTTAAACTTGCTGCACGCTGCAATGAACTGATGGCAGATGAGAGTGTGGACGGAATTGTAATTACACATGGCACGGATACATTGGAAGAAACTGCCTATTTTTTAAATCTTACAGTTAAAGGCAGTAAGCCGCTTGTTCTTACAGGCGCTATGCGCCCGGCGACAGCTATTAGTGCAGATGGTCCTTTGGATTTGCTTAATGCTGTAAAAACAGCCCCCTGCCGTGAAGCTGCCGGGCAGGGCGTAATGATAGTAATGAATGATATTATTATGGCGGCGCGTTATGCCACTAAAACTAGTGCGTTTAAAGTAGAGGCTTTTCAGGCACAGCCGTACGGACAGCTTGGCACAATAGCGGGAGGCAAAGTTTATTTTGAAGCACAGGTAAAAAAACGCCATACAACGCAATCTGTTTTTGCCGGTAAAAATTATGAAGTTTTACCGCGGGTTGATATTATTTATACTCACTGTGATGATGACGGTGTGCTGATTGATGCGGCTGTAAAAGCCGGAGCGCAAGGGATTGTTTATGCAGGCAGCGGCATGGGCAGCATCCACGCTGGTGCGGAACTTGCACTTATGCAGGCTACGGCTCATGGCATTGCTGTTGTGCGCAGTACCCGCGTCAGTGAAGGGCGCGTTTTAGCGGCTAACCCTAAATGGGATGAGGCAGGCTTTATCAGCGGCGGCAATTTAAATCCGCAAAAAGCACGCATTTTATTGCAGCTGGCGCTTACATATACAAAAGAATATGCCAAAATACAAGAAATTTTTGATGAATCTTAATGAAAGAAGGCAATATTATGGCATTGCTGGACCAAATTTTGGAAG
>USHB01000025.1 GCA_900554395.1 uncultured Phascolarctobacterium sp. | reverse complement strand
GCGGCGTGATGCTAGCCAGAAATTTTTTAATTAGCAACAGCTTACTTTAAAAATTGATGATACTGCTCCTTTTATGGTATAATTTATTATTAGAGATTTTTGGAGGTTTGTATGATTTTAGATAAAGAGTTAAACGAGCTGGGAAAAGGCAAAACATATTTTGTGCTTAACTACGGCTGCCAGATGAACGAAAGTGATGCTGAGCACTACGCAGGCCAGCTTGAAGATTTAGGCTATGCTAAAGCCGATGATTTTCATAATGCAGATGTTATTGTTGTAAATACCTGCTGTGTACGCGAGAGTGCCGAAAAACGCATTTTAGGCAAAATTGGCGAATTAAAACGTGTTAAAGAACGGCATCCGGGGCAGGTTATTTGCGTAGCGGGCTGCATGGCGCAAAAAGATGGTGAAAAACTGATAAAAAAACATCCGCAGATAGACCTTTTAATTGGTACGGCACATGTAAACGGCTTTAAAGAAATCTTGTCGGATTTTATCGCCGATAAGGGCGGACGAGTTTATGACGGCATGGCGATTGCAGACAGTGAGTTTGAAGGCAACCGCGTGCGCCAGAGCGGATTTTCTGCGTGGATACCTATTATGTACGGCTGCAATAACTTCTGCACTTACTGCATTGTGCCGTATGTACGCGGACGTGAGCGCAGCCGCAGCATAGAAAATATAGTAGAAGAAGTAAAGCAGGCCGTTGCCAATGGTTATAAAGAATTTACGCTGCTTGGGCAGAACGTAAATTCCTATGGCAAGGATTTTGGCGAAAAAGGCATGTTTGCCAAACTTCTGCGCCGTGTAAATGAAGTGCCCGGTGTTGAACGAATCCGCTATATGACCAGCCACCCGCGCGATATGGGTGAAGATGTTATACAGGCAGTTGCAGAATGTGAGCATGTTTGCGAAAACTTTCACATTCCGTTTCAGGCGGGTAGCAGCCGCATTTTAAAATTAATGAACCGCGGCTATACACGCGAGCAGTATCTTGATTTGGTGGCGATGATTCGCCTCTATGTACCGGAGGCTGCCATTACAACGGATATTATTGTAGGCTTCCCCGGCGAAACTGAGGAAGATTTTGAAGATACCCTTTCATTGGTAAAAGAAGTTGGCTTTGACGCTGCTTACACATTTATTTACAGCAAACGCAGCGGAACGCCTGCTGCCAAAATGGAAGGACAGATTCCGATGGATGTAAAAAAAGCGCGCCTTAACCGTTTAATGGAGGCTCAAAATATAAACAGCCTTGCGCGCAACCGGGAAATGGTGGGCAAAACTTACGAAGTTCTTGCCGAAGGCCCCAGCCAGAATAATCCCGGCGTATGGTGCGGCAGAACGCGTACCAATAAACTTGTTTTGTGGCCCGTTGAAGGGCGTGAATTTACCGCAGGGCAGAAAGTTAACGTAAAAATTGAAACTGCCCAGACATGGCTTGTGAAAGGACAGGCGGAGTAAAAATGGCTGCAAATTATACGCCTATGGTGCAGCAGTATCTGGAGGTTAAACGCCAGCATCAGGATGAGCTGCTGTTTTTCCGCTTAGGCGATTTTTATGAAATGTTTTTTGACGATGCGTTAACAGCATCGCGCGAACTGAATATTACCTTAACCGGACGCGCTGCCGGACTGGAAGAGCGCATACCCATGTGCGGCGTGCCTTATCACAGCGTTGACGGCTATATTGCCAAGCTGATAAAAAAAGGCTACCGCATTGCCATTTGCGAGCAGGTTGAAGACCCGAAACTTGCCAAAGGCATTGTTGAACGCAAGGTTATAAAAATTATCACGCCGGGCACGGCTTTAAACGAGCAGCTTTTGGATGATAAACATAACCGCTTTTTGGTATTTTTGCAGCAGGACGGCGGGCGTTTATGCCTTGTGGCGGCAGATATTTCTACCGGCGAATGCCAGTGGTTTACCGGTGAAGGCGCAGAAATGCTTACTGCCGTGCAGGAGCAGCTGTTCCGCATTCAGCCGGCGGAAATTGTAGTTTACAGCGGCATTGCGGAATGGGATAAGCTGGAAACATGGATTAAAGCCAAATTGCCGGATTGTGCTGTGTCTTTTTATCAGGAAGAAAACGAAAATGCCGGTTATTTTGAAACGCATTTTGCAGGCAGCGAATATGGGCAGGATGCTTTGGTTCATAGTGCGGCGGAACATATGCTGCGCTACCTGCACAGCACAGTTAAGGCCGATTTAACGCATATTAACCATTTAACGCGCATTGCTACTGAAAAATTTATGAACCTTGATGCAACGGCAATACGCAATCTTGAACTGGTAAAAAATATGCGTGACGGCACTAAACGCGGAACGCTTCTGGATGTGCTTGATTTTACCGTTACCAGCATGGGCGCGCGTAAACTGCGCAGCTGGATTGAATGTCCGCTGCTTGATTTAGGGCAGATTAACGCGCGCCAGGAAGCCGTGGCAGAACTTTTGAACAACTTGCAGCTCCGTACCGGGCTTACGGAAGAAATGAAAAAGGTTTTTGACCTTGAACGCATTATCTCCCGTATAGAAGTTGGCAGCGCCAATGCCCGCGATTTGGTAGCGCTGCGCAGTTCGCTTGCGGTTTTACCGGGCATTAAAGAGCTTTTAAATACAGCCCAAAGCAGGATGCTTGCTTATTGGGCGCATGGCCTACATCTGCATCAGGAAATTTATGATACCCTTGCGTCAGCCATTGTTGATGAACCGCCGTTTTCCGTACGCGAAGGCGGTATGATACGCACTGGTTATGATTTGGAACTTGATGAACTGCACAGCATTGCCAAAGATAATAAAACATGGATGCAGAACTTTGAGCAGAAAATCAAAGAAGAAACCGGCATCAAAACTTTAAAAGTAGGCTACAATAAGGTTTTCGGCTATTATATCGAAGTCAGCAAGGGACAGTCGGCTTCTGTGCCGGATTATTTTGTGCGCAAGCAGACTCTTGTTAATGCCGAGCGTTATATTGTGCCGGAACTGAAAGATTTTGAAAATAAAATTTTAAGCGCCAAAGAAAAAATTGAGCAGCTTGAATATTACATTTTTAATAATCTGCGTGAGCAGATACGCGCCAAAATACCTGAAATACAGGAAACTGCACGCGCGCTTGCCAATATTGATGCACTGGCATCGCTGGCAGAAGCGGCATTTAAATATAATTATGTGCGCCCGCAGCTTAACAATCGCAGTGAAATACATATTGCGGACGGGCGGCATCCGGTAGTGGAACGTTTGCTGGAACGCGATATTTTTGTGCCGAACGATACTAATTTAAACAGTACCGATGAACGCATGATTATCATTACCGGCCCGAATATGGCAGGCAAATCCACTTATATGCGCCAGGTTGCGCTCTTGACGCTGATGACGCAGATGGGCAGCTTTATTCCTGCAAGGCAGGCCAATATTTGCCCGGTTGATAAAATTTTTACCCGTGTAGGCGCCAGTGACGACCTTGCCACAGGTCAGAGCACTTTTATGGTGGAAATGAACGAAGTGGCGCAGATTTTAAAATACGCTACTAAAAACAGCCTGATTATTTTGGATGAAGTTGGCCGCGGAACCAGTACTTTTGACGGCATGAGCATTGCACGCGCCGTTATGGAATACATTCACGAAAAAATTAAGGCTAAAACCTTATTTGCAACGCATTATCACCAGCTTATTGAACTGGAAAACACTATGGAAGGCGTTAAAAATTACAGCGTTGCCGTTAAGGAACGCGGCAATGATATTGTATTTTTGCGCCGTATTGTGCGCGGCGGCAGCGATAAAAGCTACGGCGTACATGTTGCAAGGCTGGCAGGCCTGCCCAAACGTGTTTTGGAACGCGCCAACGACTTTTTGCAGGAATATGACAGCAATGAACATCAGCCGGTGCAGCAGGCACAGAATGACGGCGGCATGATGGGTTCGCTGTTTGGCAGCGCCTTGCAGCAGCGGCTGGCTAATATGGATGTTATGAGCATGACGCCTATTGAGGCGATGAATACTTTATATAAATTGCAGGAGGAGGCTAAACGCGAAGGAGGTGCTTTATGACAGCAGCCGAAGTAAAACTTTTAGACCAGAATACAGCCAATCAGATTGCGGCCGGCGAAGTGGTGGAAAAACCTGCTTCCGTAGTAAAGGAACTGGTAGAAAACGCACTTGATGCCGGCGCAGATAAAATAGAAGTTACAATTTTTGAAGGCGGAACGCAGTATATCCGCGTTGCTGATAACGGCAGCGGCATGACGGAAGCCAATGCCCGTCTTGCCGTGCTGCGCCATGCAACCAGCAAAATCCGCGCGGCGGAAGATTTGATGAGCCTGCATACGCTCGGTTTCCGCGGCGAGGCTCTGCCGAGTATTGCATCAGTCAGCAATTTTCAGCTTTTAACGCGCCCGGCAGATGAAGAATTTGCAACCAGCATCCGCATTGACGGCGGCGAAGACATGGAATGCCAGCAAAGCGGCGGACAGGCAGGCACAACCGTAATTGTAGAAAACCTGTTTTTTAATGTACCGGCGCGCCGCAAGTTTTTGCGCACCAATGCAACGGAAGGGCGTTATATTAACGAGCTTTTAACGCGCCTTGCCCTTTCACGTCCGGAAGTGCGCTTTAAACTGGTAAGCAATGATAAAGAAGTTTTAAGCACGCCCGGCAACGGCAGTTTATTTGATGCAATTACCGCTTTATACGGCAAAAAAGTAAGCGATGAACTGTTAAAAGTAGATTTTGACGGTACGGATATAAAAATCAGCGGTTATATCGGCAAGCCTACTTTGCTGAAAGGCACGCGCCAATGGCAGACTTTTATGGTAAACGGCCGTATTATTAATAACCGTATGATGAGCAAAGCGATTGACCACGCATACCAGTCGCAGATACCCAAAAGCGGTTTTCCCTTTGCCGTGCTGATGGTAGAAGTTGATACGCACAGCATTGACGTAAACGTGCATCCGCAGAAAAGCGAAATAAAGTTCAGTGATGACAGCGTTGTTTACAAGGCAATGTATAAAGCACTGACTGATGCATTAACACGCCCGATGAGCGCAAAACCGCAGCAGGCGCTTAACCTTTTGCCTGATAGTGAACTGGCTGTGTTTAAGCCGGTCGGACAGGGCATTATTACAGATGATGAACCTATAAAATCTGTTCCGCAGCCTAAGCCGGTGCCGGAACAGCGTCCGCTTTATGAGAATGTTTTTAAAACAGAAACGCCAAAGCCTGTATATGACAAACCGGTGCAGCCAAGTGTGTGGAAAGAGCCGGAATATACCTATACTCCGCCTAAAACCGAACCTGTTTATACTATTAACGAGGTTCGTGAAGAGTTTAAAAAACAGGATGACGTTGTTTCCAACATCATTGGCTTTACTGATACGGATAACGAAACTACAAGTATCTGGCCTATCGGGCAGGTTGATAAAACTTTTATCATCGCCCAAAGCGAAGATACACTGTATTTAATTGACCAGCACGCAGCACACGAACGTATTTTGTATGACAAATTTGTAAATGCGCACAATAACATACCGGCACAGACGATGCTGATGCCGCTGTATCTTGATGTCAGCGCGCATGATGTAGAACTTATTGAGCAGCACCGTGAGGATTTTCTGCGCCTTGGCGTTGATATCGAACCCGCCGGCGAAGACGTTCTGCGCGTATCAAGCCTGCCGACGGATATTAAAGCCGACGGGGCAGAAGATTTTATCCGCGAAATTACCAAAATGCTGAGCGAGATGAAAAATATCAGCCCCAGCGACCTGCGCCAGAATATGCTGCATATGATGGCATGCAAGGCGGCAATTAAAGCGGGCGAAGTTTTGAATATGCGTCAGATGCGCCAGCTTATTATAGAACTTTGCAATACGGAGCATCCATTTACCTGTCCGCACGGACGCCCGTGTATGATAGAAATAAGCTCGGCAGAGCTTTATAAAATGTTTAAGCGGACATGAGCAGTTTGAAATTTGCAGTAACGGAAGGGCGCAACAGCGGACTTGCCTGGCAGGCACGCGCATGGGCCAAAGGGTTTGGCGTGCCGTATCTGCGGCGAGGGCGCAGCGGTTCGCTTGAAGAATTATGCGCAAAGTACGGATTAACGGCGCTTTTGGTAGCCACTAAATTAGGCCCGCATGTTTTTACGGAAGAAGGGCGTTTTTTCTTCCATCCCAGCATGGCGGATTTGCGCTTAAAACATATTGCTGCAGGCGAGCCCGACCATTTGGTGCAAGCCCTGGCGTTGAAACCGGGAGCAAAAGTTTTAGATTGTACTTTGGGGCTTGCCAGTGATGCACTGGTGGCAAGTTATGCCGTTGGCAGCGCAGGAAAAGTTGTCGGCGTGGAAGCATCGCCGCTTTTGGCATTTACGGTGGCGTGCGGTTTGCAGCAGTATGAAACCGGCAAAGCCGAGGTTGATGCTGCTATGCGCAGGATAAAGGTAATTCGCGCCAAAGCGGAAGATTATTTAAAAATACTGCCGCCGGATAGTTTTGATGCTGTTTACTTTGACCCGATGTTCCGGTTCGGCATAAAAACATCGGCGAACATGAAGCCATTAAGGCCGATTGCTTATGAAAAAGAAGTAAATTCATCGGTGCTGGAGCTTGCCTTAAAAACAGCTCCGCGCGTGGTGATAAAAGAACGCAGCGAGGATTTTCTGCGAAGCCTTGGCTGTACTGAAGTGCAGGGCGGCAGATACAGCCGCGTAAAATACGGAATTATCAGGAGATAGTTTTTATGAAAAAACAAATAGCCGTTATCCTCGGCCCAACGGCAACCGGCAAAAGCCATTGCGGCATTGGGCTGGCTAAAGCGCTTAACGGCGAAATTATATCAGGCGATTCAATGCTGGTGTACCGCGGCATGGATATCGGCACAGCAAAGCCGACTGAAGAAGAACTGGCCGCAGTGCCGCATCATATGGTAAATATTCTTCCGCCTGATGCCTCGTTTAACGTTGTTGATTTTAAAGAACGGGCTGAAAGCCTGATTGATGAAATAACAGCGCGCGGCAAACTGCCCATTATTGTTGGTGGCACAGGCTTATATATTAAAGCGCTGCTTGAAAACTATCAGTTCAGTTCTGTTGGTGAAGATTCTGCTTTGCGCAGGGAACTGGAACAGCTTTTGTCAGAGCAGGGCAAGGAAGTTTTGTTTGCCCGTTTGCGGAAAGCAGCGCCGCAGGAAGCAGAGCGCATTGATATTAATAATACACGCCGCGTAATCCGTGCTATTGAAGCGGCTGAGAGCGGCGATAATATCTCGCAAAGCAAGAGTGAAGAACTTGCTTACGATGCTGCCGTGTTTGGCCTGCGCATGGAGCGCAGCGTGCTGTATGACCGCATTAACCGCCGCGTTGATATTATGCTTGAGCAGGGGCTTTTGCAGGAAACGCAGCGTCTGCTTGATGCAGGCGTGCCGGAAACAGCGCAATCCATGCAGGCAATAGGTTACAGGCAGACTGTGATGTATTTAAAAGGCGAATGGGATTACGCAACTGCCGTTGATAAATTGAAACAGGCAACACGCAACTTTGCCAAAAGGCAGTTTACCTGGTATAAAAAAATGCCGTATGTTGAGTGGTTTGATTTGCCTGCCGAACCTGATTACGAAAAAGTAACGGCAGAAATGATTAAAACAGTTCAGGCTAAATTTATCAGATAAAATTTATTTAAAAATGTTAAAATAACACCATTGCATTTTGTATTGGTGTTATTTTAGTTATGATATTGAAGTTGCAGTTTATGATTATAAAAGCATATTCAAACAAACTTTGTATTTGAATCAAAAGTGAAATTTACATAGCAAAAATAATAGAATTATATATCGTTGTATAAAAAAGACCATCAGTTTAACTGATGGTCTTTTTTATGCTCTGATTGTAAAGTATATAAAACTGAAAGTTGTTATTAGGCATGACGGAAAGTGCGGGTTATAGTAAATTGCGTTGCCATGCAAACGTACCGGTAGGAATAAAGTTACCACAAGACCAGTAAAAGTTAGACTCACTCCAACTGAAATGTCTTGCGGGGGGGTAAAGGTATGGTAAAATTATATTATAAAATTTAAAGTTAGATAGAAATAAAAGAAAGAACAGTAACAGTGGCTCACATTTACAGAAAAATAATATTAATACTTGGTGATTTATGCTGCATTCAGATAGCGACATTTCTGGCAATCTTAATGCAGAGTTCTTCTATGCGCGATATACAGGTAGATTTTCATCTGCGTCTTACTGTGCTGCTTTCAGTATTTTTAATATTCTTTTTTAATATCTATGGTTTGTTCAGTTTAGTGCGTAAACGCCTAACAGAAATTGTCTTAAACTTAGTGGTAGCAGTTATTAATATTTTTATTGCCGCATTGGCAGTAACATTCTTTCTGCGTGAATTTGAATACTCCCGTTTTGTAATACTGTATTCAGCAGTATTTAGTTTTATTTTCTTAATGCTGTGGCAGTATGTAATGCACAAAATAGAAGTAAAACATCTGCCTATACCGACGGTATTTATAGCAGCAGGTAGGGAAGAACAGGAAAAACTTAAAACAAAAATCCGTAAAACCTACGGCTTAGAAAAAAGCATACTTAAATTTATATCAACAGATAATAATGAGAGTGACCAAAATAGAGATTTTAATAAAACTTCTGCAAATGAAATAGAAACTATAAATCAAATAGAAAACAGTGACATAGTTCTTATCGGGGAAAGCCTGCCGGTAGAACAAAAAGAACACATCTTCCGTATAGCAAACGAAAAGATGAAAATGGTAATTTTGGTACCAACGTTATATGAGATTTCATGCAGCAAAATGTATCTGTGGCAGATAGATGATTTGCCGACACAAAGGGTATCTCGCATGTTATTAACTTTAGAGCAGCGCGTATTAAAACGCACGTTGGATATAGCAGTAGCAAGCATAACCATACTAATTTTATGGCCTGTAATGTTAATAACAGCGATAATAGTAAAACTGGATAGCCCAGGCCCCGTAATATACAGCCAGATAAGAGTAGGGCGATTTGGCAAAGAATTTAAAGTACATAAATTCAGAAGCATGAGGCAGGATGCCGAAGCCAAAACAGGACCAGTACTTGCCGGAGAAAATGACCCACGCATAACAAAATTCGGACATTTTATGAGAGCAACAAGGCTGGACGAACTGCCGCAGCTTTTTAATGTGCTTAAAGGTGAAATGAGCATTGTTGGGCCAAGGCCGGAAAGACCATTCTTTGTAGAGCAATTCATTAAAGAAAAACCGGAGTACGCCTATCGTCACAACGTAAAACCCGGCATAACAGGCCTTGCACAGATAGCAGGTAAATACAACACAACAGCCTATGACAAACTCGTCTATGATTTGATATACATTCAAAACGTAAGTGTAATTAATGACTTAATACTAATGCTGCAAACATTAAAAGTGCTTATTACTAAAGAAAGCACCGAAGGGGTAAAGTAATTGACTGTAATTAAAATAAAAGAACAACAATTAAATAACAATACTAAAAATCAAAACCAGATGAAATACATTGATAATTTGGTGTCAATAATAACCCCTGCATACAATGCAGCAGAATATATAGCGGAAACCATCGAAAGTGTACTTGCCCAAACATATCAAAACTGGGAAATGCTGGTAGTAAACGACTGCAGCAAAGATAATACAGCAGAAATAGTACAAAGCTACGCCGTTAAAGATAAACGCATAAAGCTGATAAACATGAAGCAAAACAGCGGCGCAGCAGTTGCACGCAATACGGCAATACAAAATGCTAAGGGCAGATACATAGCCTTTTTAGACAGCGACGACATTTGGAAAAAAGAAAAACTGCAAAAGCAGCTAAACTTTATGCAGCAGAATAGTTATGCCTTTACGTATACAGGTTATGAGCATTTTAAAGAAACAAAAGAAAATATTCAAAACGAGGTTAAAGTATCACAAAGCTTAAATTATAAGCAAGCATTGAAAGGCAATAAAATAGGCTGCCTTACAGTAATGGTGGATAAAACACAAATACAAAATATACATTTTATAATGCAAAAACATGAAGACTATATCCTTTGGCTTAATATCTTAAAGCAAGGCATAACAGCTTATGGATTAAACGAAAGCCTTGCATTATACAGAACAGGCAATAGTAAGTCTGTAAGCAGTAATAAGCTGCAAAGTGCTTTGTGGACTTGGAATGTGTATAGAGTGAATCAAAAATTATCTATATTAAGAAGTATTTACTGTATGTGGTTTTACATAAGCAACGGAATAAGGAAATATAAATGAAAAATAAAGAAATAAAGAAGATAATTGAAAAAGCATTTGTAGTTTTAACATTTATAAATAAATACATACCTAAAAAAGATAATGTTATAGTTTTATATTCTAATTTGGGATTTAGAGATAATGTAAAATCGTTATATGACTATTTAATTGAAAATAAGTATTACGAAAAATATAGAATTGTTTGCGCAACGAATGAATATAAAAAATACAACGAAATTAATAAAAACATAATTTTTGTTAGTCCAGTAAAAGGGCTGTATTATTATTTGAAGTCAAAATATTTTTTCTATTCTTTTGGTAAATATCCAATATATCCGTCTAAAAAACAAATAGTTATAAATTTGTGGCATGGTATGCCTTTAAAAAGAATTGGGTTAATGTCGGAACAGGAACAAAATTTAAAATATAATTATTTTACTTATGTTATTGCAACTTCTGAATTTTTTGTACCTATTATGGCCAAAAGTTTTGGATGTAGTGAAAATCAAGTGCTAATAAGTGGCGAACCCAGAAACGATTCTTTGTTTAAAAAAGTAAATATTTACCAGTGCTTTAATATTTATGATGGCGGTAAAAAAGTTATATATATGCCAACTTTTAGAAATTCAGTAGATTTAAAGATTGATAATTCTAGTCCTAAGGATACTGTTTATGAAAAATTAAAAGATAAAGAAGTATTAAAAGTTTTGAATAATAGATTGCTGGCAAGAAATATATTCTTATTTATAAAGCCACATCCTTTAGATAATTTTGATAAGTTATTTATAGAGTATTTATCAAATATTATATATATTGATGACAAAATTATTAACGATAAAAATATAAGTTTATATACACTGTTGGGGAATATGGATGCCTTGCTTACAGATTATTCATCAGTTTATTTTGATTATCTTTTAGTTAATAAACCGATAGGATTTATTATAGATGATATAGATAATTATGATTTAAAAAGAGGATTTGTAATTGATGAGCCTGTTGGTATGATGCCGGGAGAAAAAATAAGGAATTTAGAAGAATTGGATAAATTTTTTGAAAATTTGTCTAATAATGTTGATAAATTTATCGAGGATAGAAAAGTAATAAATAATTTAGTTAATTATTATAAAGATGATAATAATTGCAAAAGATTATTAAGAAATATAGGAATTGTAAAATAACTTTATAAAAGGAGAATATTTT
>USHB01000024.1 GCA_900554395.1 uncultured Phascolarctobacterium sp. | reverse complement strand
CAGGGATAACAGTCAGAATTACTATCTGACCGTTATCTCTTTTTTTGTACATAACTTTCGCTATCTGTATCCCATAACCGTACAGATATATAAAATGGGGTCACAGGAAACTACCCAGCCTGTGACCCCGCCCCTTTTTTAGGAATTATTCTTCTTTATCATCTGTTGCATCTTCTATTATATCTTCTGATTCCCTGTCCCCGATAACTTCCGGTTCATCTTTCTTAACCATGTCTTTTTCCAATTTCTTGAATATACTTGAGAAAATATATGAATCAACATACAATATCAATGGTATTGTTACTATAAATGCAGTGAAATATATGCACGAGAAATATATCAGTCCAACAGTTGCTATAAGCATAATTATTGTCTGTGGAAGATGATGCATACATATAATAAGTGAATTCTTAAGTGTACCTATAAGCTTATTGTCATATCTTGAAAGCATTGCAAATGAGTAAAGCATTATTCCAACCCATATTGCCATGACTCCTATTACAACAAATATAAACAAAGTTCCTATCTGTGAACCCTGAACAAGTCCCCACTGTACGCTTGCTCTTAAATCAATAAAAAGAAGAAAGCCGATAACTCCATGTACAATCTCTAACAGAAGTCCCTGTACGAAGTTCATCTTGAACGACTTCCAGAAATCTTTGTATACATAACTTTCCTCGTCTCGTACTAATTTTATTCCTGAATAAAATGCCGCTGTAAGCGATGCTCCTATTGTTACAACCGGCAGACAAAATACAACTGTAATAACTGCCAGTATTATAAAGTCACCTGCCTTGGTGAGTCCTCTAAAAAGTTTTCCATCTAATCCAAATCCATTCATAATTATATACCCCTTTGCTTAAACACTATGATTATACAAGACCTGCCATAAAAATCAAAGAATTTTTCGTATATATTTCTTAAATGTTTATAAAAGCTGTTTTTTTGCCACAGCATTTATGATAAACTGTTAAACAATAACGATTATTAAGGAGTGTTTATGGCTAAAGGAAACAACATTCACGACGAAATTAAAGAGCAGCGTAAAAAGCTTAAAGATTTGTCTTTTTCAGATAAAATCAAATACATATGGAGCTATTACTGGATTCCAATCGTAGGAGTTGTACTTGCAGTTATATTTGCAGTTTCTCTTATTTCATCCATAGTTAAGAACAATTATGATACTGTATGTTTTGTTGCTGTACTTGATGGCAAGATGACAGGTTATGAAAATGATACTGATATTCTCACAACCGGACTTACAGACTATCTTGGAATTGACGGCAAGAAAGAACAGGTTGATTTCTCATATACATTTTCACTGAAAGAAGTGGCAATGGACCAGGAAGCATATGTTTCAGCTAATAAGTTATATACTTATGCATCAACAGGTTCTCTTGACGGATACCTTTCTGAACGTGAGTATATTGATTACTTCTGTACTGACAAGGATATATTCTTCTGTGATTTACGTGACATATTCTCTGATGAGGAATTAGAGCAGTTAGATGATTATATTGTGTATTTCACCAACACTGCCGGAGAGACATATCCTATTGCTGTAGATATCACTGAAGCACCTGTAATTAAAGACAGCGACCTGAATATGAAAGACCCTTGCTACGGTGTTGTGTCATCATCAAAGTATCAGACCAATGCTGCTGATTTTATAAGATATGTATTTAATATGAAGTCAGCCTGATATAATTACAGCTTTTTTCTATATATATTCATCCCGTCTGTATCGCCTGCATACAATGTGAAACCCAGTTTCAATGCGAGCTGTATGGACGGGTTATTTGTTTTCACTGTGCATATATATAATTCTTCTAAACCAAACCTGTCCTTAGCAATATCCACTATATGGTTCATAACTTCCCATGCCACATGCTTTCCCTGCCAGCTTTTTTTTACAAGATACCCAAGCTCCTGACAGTTCTGTCCATCTATACTGCGGTTTTCAATGCCTGCCCTTGCCACAAGCTCACCTGTTTTCTTATCAAACACAAGCCACAGACCGTACCCGAAGAAGCCATACATATTCTCAATGTATTTTATTGTAAATGCTTTTTCATCCTCATATTCAT
Source organism: uncultured Phascolarctobacterium sp. (assembly GCA_900554395.1). Classification (GTDB taxonomy): domain Bacteria; phylum Bacillota; class Negativicutes; order Acidaminococcales; family Acidaminococcaceae; genus Fusicatenibacter_A. The sequence goes on along the minus strand of USHB01000024.1, from coordinate 9,412 downwards.
ATAATGGCTCAACATACGGGCAGTCTGAAAGTGTCTGATATAATTCGTATAAATGTGGTAAATCCCCAACTGTCATCTCCCGTATAATAAACCTCTCCGTCTCTGCAATTACAAGCGGCTCATTGTATTTTCTGGCGCATACAAGTTCTAACAGGTCGTCATCAATATCTTCCTCATCATATACAACATATGAAGCTTTTCCCCGATATGCTTCCCCAAGCCCTATATCCGGAATCTCCAGTATTCCATCCGGTTTTAACATATCTTTATCGTTAATTATTATTTCTCTGCCTTTACCCATATCAATACATTTTCTCATATATGCCTCTTTATAATTGTTTCTAAAGTTTTAATTTGACTTTTTATACTGTAGTATTTAGAATTAATTACATCACATTTTGCTTATGCAGACAAGCGGGCAATTTAATGAATTTCAGGAGGAATAATATGGCTAATCCAATAGTTACATTTACAATGGAAAACGGCGATGTGATGAAAGCTGAGCTTTATCCGGAAATCGCACCTACATCAGTTAATAATTTCGTTAATCTTGTTCAGAAGGGATTCTATGACGGACTTATATTCCACAGAGTAATCGCAGGTTTTATGATTCAGGGTGGTGACCCGACCGGCACAGGCATGGGCGGACCCGGTTATACCATTAAAGATGAGTTCAGCAGCAAACTTCTGCATGATGGGCCGGGCGTGCTTTCTATGGCTAATGCAGGTCCTAATACCGGCGGCAGCCAGTTTTTCATCACGCTGCGCGATTGCCCCTGGCTTGATGGCAAACATGCCGTATTTGGCAAGGTAACAAGCGGCATGGAGGTTGTTTATAAAATTGGCAAAGTGGCAACGGATGCCAATGATAGACCTTTGCAGGATGTTGTTATTAACAAGATTACGATAAAAGAGTAACGAAAGGAGTGCGGATTTGACTTTAATGCAGAGCGAAGGCTTGATTGAAGTAGCTGACCAGCAGGAAATGCTTGCTGTTTTAGGACGCAACGATGAACTTTTGCGTGTCATTCAGGAGTGCTATAATGCCAAAATTGTGGCGCGCGGCACAAGCATTGCCTTCAGCGGCGATGAAAACGAAGTAAGGCAGCTTGAAAGCCTGTTTAAAGAACTGTTGTTTTTAGAGCGGCAGGGCGCTGCCATAACAACTCATGATGTTCGTTACAGCATCCGCATGATTGCCGAAGCGCAGCTTGATGCGCTGCACCGCATGTATGCCGATACGATTATCGTTACGCGGCGCGGCAGGCAGGTAAAGGCCAAAACGCTTGGGCAATGGAATTACATTGACGCTATCCGCAGAAACGCCATTACCATCGGCATTGGGCCGGCAGGCACGGGCAAAACCTATTTGGCGGTGGCGCTGGCTGTAAAAGCGCTTAAAAATAAAGAAGTTGAACGCATTATTTTAACGCGCCCTGCGGTGGAAGCAGGCGAGAAGCTGGGCTTTTTGCCGGGCGATATGCAGGATAAGGTTGACCCGTACCTGCGTCCGCTTTATGATGCGCTGTACGATATGCTGGGCAACGAAACCTTTCAGAAATATATTACGCGCGGCACGATTGAAGTTGCGCCGCTTGCCTATATGCGCGGGCGCACGCTGAACGATGCTTTTATAATTTTGGACGAAGCGCAGAACACCACGCCGGAACAGATGAAAATGTTTTTAACACGTTTTGGCTTTGGCTCTAAAATGGTTATTACCGGCGACGTAACGCAGATAGATTTGCCGGGCGGCAAAAAAAGCGGGTTAAAACAGGCTGCTTATATTTTGCGCAATACTCCCGGCATCGGCATTGTAGACTTTGGTGAAAGCGATGTTGTGCGCCACGAAATTGTCGGTGCCGTTATCCGCGCTTACGAGGAATATGAAAAGCATAAACGGGAGAAAAAACATGCTGATAACACTGGAAAATGACCAAAATAAAATTGCAATAGATAAAGCGCTGGAAGACAGGCTGATTGCCGGGCTGAACGCTGTGGCGCGCCTGCACGGGCTGACGGAGCAGACGGAAGTTGACATTACGATTGTTGACGATGAAGAAATACACCGTCTGAACCGCGAATACAGAAATGTTGACCGCCCGACAGATGTTTTAAGTTTTGCGCTTGATGAAGGCGATGAGGAGCCGGAACTTATTGATGCGCCGGAAGAACACCTTTTGGGCGATATAATAATTTCGGCAGAAACGGCCATGCGACAGGGCGAGGAATTTGGCCACGGCTTAACGCGCGAAATGGTATACCTTGCCGTACATGGGCTGCTGCATCTTTTAGGCTATGACCACATGGTTGAAGAAGATAAAGTTATTATGCGCGCTAAGGAAGAAGAAGCCCTGCGGGAAATTGAACTGAGCGAAGAATTTTTGGAGCAGAAATAATGGATGCCGTAATAAAAGAATTATGGCAGGAGGCGCTTAAAGTAAGGCAAAACGCCTATACGCCGTATTCTCATTTTAAAGTTGGCGCCGCTGTTTTGGCGGCAAGCGGAAAAATTTATACCGGCTGCAACGTGGAAAACGCAAGTTACGGGCTTACCTGCTGTGCTGAACGCAATGCAATTTTTGCGGCAGCGGCGGCGGGAGAACGCAGCTTTAAAGCATTGTGCGTGACGGCAGAAGGCAATGAACCCGTAGCACCCTGCGGAGCATGCCGCCAGGTAATTGCCGAATTTGGCATACCGCAGATTTATATGACAAATTTAAACGGAGATATAAAAATAATGACGGCGGAAGAACTGCTGCCTTACAGTTTTACCGCTGCCAGTATGGACGAAAAAGGAGAGGAATAAAATAGATAAGAAAAAACATTACACAGGTTTTGCCGCAATGGTTGGCAGGCCTAACGTAGGTAAAAGCACTTTAACAAATGCACTCATCGGCGAAAAAATTGCCATTATGAGCGACCGCCCGCAAACAACACGCAACAAAATTATGTGCATTTTAAATACGGATAATGCGCAGATTATGTTCCTTGACACGCCGGGCATTCACAAACCGCATCATAAACTTGGGCAGTACATGGTGCGCGCTGCGGAAAGCACCTTAAAAGAAGTTGACGTAATATTATTTGTTGTCGATGTCAGCGAAAAGCGCGGCGCAGGCGAAGATTATATCATTGAGCAGCTTAAAAAGGTAAAAACGCCGGTAATCTTAGTTGCCAACAAAGTTGATAAATTAGAAGATAAGTCTAAATTGTTCGGCATTATTGCCAATTATGTAAACGATTATAATTTTGCAGCCGTTGTGCCGGTATCTGCCTTGCAGGATACGGATTTTAAAGGTTTGGTGGAAGAAATTACCAAACATCTGCCGGAAGGCCCTGCTTATTATGATGAAGATATGATTACCGACCAGCCGGAACGTGTAATTGCCGCAGAAATGATACGCGAAAAAGTATTGCTTTCCACACGCGATGAGATACCGCATTCCGTAGCTGTTGAGGTAGAAGAATTTAAAGTGCGTTCCAACAACGATATTTACATACGCGCTACGATTTTTGTAGAGCGTGAATCGCAGAAGGGCATTGTTATAGGCGCTAAAGGCGCTTTGCTAAAAAAAATAGGGCTGGAAGCACGTACAGATATTGAAGCGCTTTTGGGCGATAAAGTATTTTTGGATTTATGGGTAAAAGTTAAGCCGGACTGGCGCAACAAAGATAAAGCCTTAAAACAGTTTGGCTATACGGTTTAATTTATTTAAGTTGGGAGAGATGTCTTATTGGCGGTCACTTGGCGGATTTATTAAAAATTTTAGCCGCACTTTTAATTACAGGATTAAACGCATTTTTCGTAGTTTCGGAATACGCACTGGTCAGCATACGCCCGGCACGCCTTGAAGAAATGATTGCCGCAGGCAACGGACGCGCTGAACTTGTTTTAAAAATGACCAAAAAGCGCGATACTTATTTGAGCGCCATTCAGCTGGGCATAACTGCCTCATCGCTTATTTTGGGCTGGTTCTGCGGGCCGCTTCTGGCAGGGCTTATTGCCGATGGATTCGATTTAATCGGCGAGCACTGGTATGATGACGGCGTTGTGGTTTTGTGCGCATTTTTGCTGATTGTTTTTGTGCATGTGGTATTCGGCGAACTGGTGCCGCGTGTTATCAGCCTTGCGCATGTTGAAAGCGCGGCAACGGCGATAGTTTATCCTTTAATTTGCTTTCATTATTTAATGTATCCGCTGGTGGTATTTTTTAACAAAGTTGCCAAAGCGGTGCTGAAAGTGCTGAAAATGGATAAAGTTCCTACGGAAGACATATCACGCAGCGAAGAAGAACTGCGCATGATTGTAAGCGCCAGTGAACGCGGCGGCAAGTTAGACCATATGGAAAGCCGTTTGCTTGATAATGTGTTTGATTTTGCAGACCGTGTGGCGCGCGAGGTAATGGTGCCGCGCCAGGATATGGTATGCCTGTATGCCGAGGATGATTTTGAAAAGAATATCCAGAAAGTGCTGCAAACAAAACATACGCGTTATCCGTTATGCGGCAAGGATAAAGACCATATTTTAGGCGTTGTGCACGTGCGCAGCCTGCTTAATATCTCTGACGAAGAAAAGAACGGTTTTGATATTTCTTCGCGCATGAGCCCGATTGTTGTTGTGCCTGAGAGCATGGAAATAAGCAAAGTATTGCAGACCATGCAGCAAAAGCGCGTACAGCTTGTTGTAATTGCCGATGAATATGGCGGCACGGCGGGCCTTGTAACAATGGAAGACCTGCTGGAAGAAATTGTTGGCGATATACAGGACGAGCATGACGCTGAAAAAGAAGATGAAGTTGTGCATCGTGCCGACGGCACCTATGAATTTGCCGGTATGGTGCTTTTGGATGACATTACAGACCTTTTGCATATTAAATTTGAAGAACCGGAAGAAGATACTATCGGTGGTTTGGTGTTCGGACTGCTTGAACGCAAGCCGGAAACCGGCGATAAAATAGAGGTGGACGGCTGGTGTTTTGAAGTGCTGAGTACGGAAGGTTTCCGCGTAACGCGCGTGCGTGCCAGCAAAGAACCGGAACTGCCTGTTTATGCGGATGAATAAAAATGACAGATAAAAGTTTCAGTGACGAAGCGGTTATTTTAAAAGTGAAAAACTGGCAGACTGCGGATAAATACGCAGTCTGCTTTTCGCGCGGGCACGGCAAAATAAGTTTTTTGGCCTATGGAGCGCGCTATGCGCGGTCTAACGGCGGCAGGCTTGTACAGCCGTTTGCAGTGCTGGATATTAATTTTTTCAGCGGCAAAAAGCTGGATACGCTGAAAAGCTGCGAACTTATCAGTTATCCGGCGCAGTTTAATTTGCAGCAAATGGCTTATGCGGCGCTTATTGCCGAAGTTACGGAAAATTTAAGCGAGGAGCATCAGCCGCAGGAAGAAGTTTACGAACTGCTTCTGGCAGTGCGCGAAGTGCTTTTAAAACGCAATCCGCGGCTTGTGGCGTTATCTTTTATTGTTAAGCTGCTGTTTTTAACAGGCATTCTGCCTCAGCACCAAAGCTGCGTTAACTGCGGCAGAGAGGCCGATGGCGATGCTTTTTTCAGCGTTGTGCAGGGCGGCTTAATCTGTAAAGAATGCCACGGCGGTGAAGAATTGCCGTTCAGCCGTGAAACGCAGGATTTTTTAACGGAGCTTTTAACCTTGGATTTTAAAAATCCGCAGCCGTTTAAAGTGCGCGGCGGCACGCTGATGGAACTGGAAAAAATTTTGCAGCGCTTTATTGTTTACCAGACGGACAAGCCGTTAAAAAGCCTTGACTTTTTAAGCCAGACAGGAGTTTAAGCATTGACAAACGCCGTGTTATTTGGTATATTTTCTGTTAAGCAATGAAAAGGAGTAGTAACCGCATTTTCAGCGAGCCGGGACGGTGCAAGCCGGCGCAGGCGGCGAAGGCGCCTTGGAGCATAACTTTATAAACATCGAGGCGGGCTGTAATTTGCAGCCAAGCAGGGTGGAACCGCGGAGACTTTACGCCTCCGTCCCTGTAACTATTTTGTTACAGAGACGGGGGCTTTTCGTTTTTGTAACGCAAATGCAGGAGGGATATTATGGATTTTCAGACAATTATTTTGAAACTGCAAAAATTCTGGGGCGAACAGAATTGCATTTTAACCCAGCCCTATGATATCGAAAAAGGCGCAGGCACAATGAACCCGCGTACTTTTTTGCGCGTGCTTGGACCTGAGCCCTGGCGCGTGGCTTATGTAGAGCCGAGCCGCCGCCCGGCAGACGGACGTTACGGCGATAACCCGAACCGTCTGTTCCAGCATCATCAGTTCCAGGTTATTATTAAACCGTCGCCGGATAACATTCAGGAACTTTATTTGCAGAGCCTTGCTGAACTTGGCATTCATCAGGATGAACACGACATCCGATTTGTTGAAGATAACTGGGAATCCCCGACTTTGGGCGCATGGGGCCTCGGCTGGGAAGTTTGGCTTGACGGCATGGAAATTACCCAGTTTACCTATTTCCAGCAGGTTGGCAGCATTGATGTTAAGCCTGTAAGCGTAGAAATCACCTATGGGCTGGAACGTCTTGCCATGTATATTCAGGGTGTGGAAAACGTATTTGACATTCAGTGGGTAGAAGGCGTTACCTACGGCGATGTATTCCACACTAACGAAGTTGAACAATCTTACTACAATTTCCAGGTAGCAGATACCGATTTGCTGTTCGATTTGTTTGATAAATACGAAGCTGAAGCAAAACGTGTTATTGCACTTGGCTATATCCGTCCGGCATATGATTACGTTTTGAAATGCTCACATACTTTTAACCTTCTTGATTCGCGCGGAGCAATCAGCGTAAGCGAAAGAACCGCTTACATTGCGCGTGTGCGTGCCATGGCAAGGCTGTGTGCCGCTGCGTATGTTGAACAAAGGGAGAAGCTGGGCTTCCCGATGCTGAAAGGGGAGAATTTATAATGGAAAAATTATTGTTTGAAATTGGTACAGAAGAAATTCCGGCAAAGTTTATGCCCGGCATTTTAAAACAGTTAAAAGAACTTGCTGCAGCCAAAATGCAGGAGCTGCGCATTCCGTTTGAAGATATTACCGTTTACGGCACTCCCCGCCGCATGGCTTTTGTTGCAAGCGGCGTTGCAGAAACCCAGGCTGACGTTGTAGTTGAAGCCAAAGGACCTTCCGTTAAAATTGCTTATGTAAGCGGCGCGCCTAGCAAAGCAGCACAGGGCTTTGCACGCGGTCAGGGCGTTGACGTTAATGACCTTGTTGTACGCGATAACTATGTTTACGCCGTTAAACATCTGGCAGGGCAGCCTGTTGTAAGCCTTTTGCCGGGACTTTTAATGGATATTTTAACTTCCATGACTTTCCCGAAAAACATGCGCTGGGCAGATTACGATTTCCGTTTTGTACGTCCTATCCGCTGGATGGTTGCTCTGTTTGGCGAGCAGGTTATTCCTGTTGAAATTTGCGGAGTTAAGAGCGGCAAATTCTCCATGGGTCACCGTTTTATGCAGCAATCTCTTAAAGCTGCTGCCGAAAGCCAGGGGCTTTTAAGCGCTGCTTTAACCAAAGTCGGCAATAAAGTATATTCGGCACTGGCCGGTGTTAAAGGGGCAGTGGAAATTCCTTCTGCCGGCGATTACAAAAAAGTTATGTACGATAACTTTGTAATGGTTGACCAGGAAGAACGCCGTGCGCTGATTTTGCAGCAGATTAAAGATTTGGCTGCGCAGAACGGCGGCGAAGCTGAAATTAACGAAGATTTGCTGGAAGAAGTAAATTACCTTGTTGAATGGCCGACTGCACTGTGCGGCAAATTTGAAGAAAAATTCCTTGCTTTGCCGAAAGAGTGCATTATTACCCCGATGCGCGAACATCAGAGATATTTCCCTGTGCTGGACGAAGACGGCAATTTGCTGAACAAATTTATTACCGTGCGCAACGGCGGCAGCGAACATCTTGACATTGTAACCCACGGAAATGAACGTGTACTGCGTGCGCGTTTAAGCGATGCCGAATTCTTCTTTAACGAAGACCGCAAACAGAAACTTGAAGAACGCCTGGAAAAACTGAAAACTGTTTCCTTCCAGGAAGGTTTGGGCAATATGTACGACAAGAGCGAACGCCTTGTTAAACTGGCAGAAATGCTGCGCTATGCTATTAACGCCAGCGTTGATGAAGAAAGCCTGCGCCGCACTGCACTTTTGTGCAAAACCGACCTTGTTACTGGCATGGTTATTGAATTTACGGAACTGCAGGGTGTTATGGGCCGCGAATATGCACTTTTGGACGGCGAAAAACCGGAAGTTGCCAAAGGCATTTACGAACATTACCTGCCGCGTTTTGCAGGCGATGAACTTCCGGAAACTGTTATCGGACGTATTGTCGGCATTGGCGATAAACTGGATAACATCTGCGCAACTTTCAGCCGCGGACTTGCGCCTACCGGTTCTCAGGACCCGTATGCGCTGCGCCGTCAGGCACTTGGCATTATCAACATTCTGCTTGAAGCTGGTTATCATGTTTCTCTGGCAAAAATTATTGCCGGCACACTGTATCTGCTGGATATTAAACCGGAAGAAACAGGCAAACTTGTACCGCAGATTATGGATTTCTTTAAACTGCGTTTGAAAAACCTGCTGATGGACCAGGGCATCCGTTACGATGTTATTGACGCAGTATTTGCAGATAAACGCTGTGACGATGTTGTAGAAATTACCGCACGCTGCCAGGCTCTTGCTGCTTATGTGAAAGAAGGCAATGCTGAACCTTTGGTACAGATTTCCGTACGTGTAGGCAACCTGTGCAAGAAGATTGAAAAAGAGGTTGCTATTAGTGGTGTGCTGTTCAAACACGAAAGCGAAGGCGAACTGCAAAAAGTTGTTGCAGCCGTAAGCAAAGAAATTATCCCCGAAATGGTTCTGTTCGATTATGCCGCAGTATTGAAAGCAGCCGAAAAAGTTATCGAACCGGTTAACACCTTCTTTGATAACGTAATGGTTATGGATGAGGACGAAAACGTTAAAAACAACCGCCTTGCCCTGCTTGAAGAAGTACGCGGCGTAGTAAATGCCGTTGGTGATTTGAGCCTTTTGGTTCTGTAAGATAAAAATAACAGTCTGTTAAAAATTTAATACAGTCTTTTGCTTTTTAAACTCCCGCCGGTTTTGATGCCAGCGGGAGTTTTGCGTGCTTTTACAGTTTTTGCGTTTTGGTGCTGACTTACTTTTAACGCACAAATCTGAGGTTTTTATTGCTTACTTACGTTAGTACATTAGGGAACAAGGTAGATTATATATAATAATCTTTGAACTTATACGGAACAAGGTAAGAACGTAAAGCGGCAAAGAAAAGATAAAGAGAAAAAACAGGTAAAAAAGAGAAAAGAAAAGAAACTCTCAACCACATAAACGGTTAATAAA
>USHB01000023.1 GCA_900554395.1 uncultured Phascolarctobacterium sp. | reverse complement strand
ACCCCGCCGGTTTCCATTGAAAATATGCCGCTTTCACTGGTTGAACCAAAACGGTTTTTCAGCGCGCGCAAAACGCGGAAGGAATATGACCTGTCGCCTTCAAACTGCAGCACCACGTCCACCATATGCTCTAAAAGGCGCGGGCCGGCAATATTGCCGTCTTTGGTTACATGGCCGATGATAATAACCGCTATGCCTGTTGCTTTGGCAAAACGCAGCAGCTTTGCGGTACATTCACGCACCTGACCCACGCTGCCTGCCGCCGTTTGCAGTTCCGGATTATACATGGTCTGTATGGAATCTATTACAAGTATCTGCGGCTGTACTTCTTTGGCCTGCAAAAGCACGGCGTCCAAATCCGTGGCCGTCATTACCAGAAGCGCTGCCCCCGGTTTGCCGAGCCTGCGCGCACGCATTGCCGTCTGCGCTTCCGATTCTTCGCCGGAGACATATAAAACTTTAATATTGTTGGCTGCAAAGCGCATACCTGCATCAAGCAGCATGGTAGATTTGCCAATGCCGGGGTCGCCGCCCAAAAGCACCAGGCTGCCGGGTACAATGCCGCCGCCAAGCACGCGGTCAAATTCGTTGATGCCGGTTTTCAGGCGTTCAACTTCTGTAAGCATTACTTTATCAAGCGTTTTGGGCTTAGGCGCCTCCTGCGGCATTAAATAACTCTGCTGCGGTTTAACGGGCGTTTCCAGTTCTTCGGCCATGCTGTCCCAACTGCCGCACTCCGGGCAGCGTCCCAGCCATTTTGCCGAAGAATAACCGCAGTTCTGGCACACAAATTTAGTTTTTGTTTTGGCCATTATTTACCTCCGCCGGTTCAATTTCTTCATGTGTTACCATTACTTCTACTTTTTTAGGCATAAACCTTATTTTTCCATTTTCGTCCACACTGGCGCAAATCGTATCGCCTGCTTTAAACATTCCCGCAAGGTACAAATCACTTACAGGGTCTTCCAGCATTTTGCGCACTGCACGGCGCAAGGGCCTTGCCCCGTAACGGGTATCGCTGCCCTCTTTAACAAGCAGTTCGCGCGCTTCCTGCGTAATTTCCAAAGTCAGCCCGTTTTCTGCAAGTTTTGCGCGCAGCTCACGCAGCATATTTTTTATAATCTGCACCAAATCATCATAATGCAGGCTGTCAAATACGGTAATTTCGTCAATTCTGTTTAAAAATTCCGGACGGAACACATTTTTAATTTCTGCCAGTACTTTATCCTTGCGGCTGTTTTCTTCTTCCTCGCCGCCAAGGCTGAAGCCCAGAGGTTTTGTATCGGCAAGCATCCTTGCCCCTGCATTGCTGGTCATTATAATAACGCAGTTGCGGAAATCAGTGGTACGCCCCTGCCCGTCAGTCAGGCGGCCATCCTCCATAATCTGCAAAAGCAGGTTGAATACATCGGGATGCGCTTTTTCAATCTCATCCAGCAAAATAATGGAATAAGGCCTTCTGCGCACTGCATCGGTAAGCTGTCCGCCTTCTTCGTAGCCGACATAGCCCGGAGGAGCGCCGACAAGGCGGGATGCCGTATGTTTTTCCATGTATTCGGACATATCAAAACGTATTAAAGCACGCTCATCGCCAAACATATTTTCTGCCAGAGCCTTGGCAAGTTCCGTTTTACCGACGCCGGTAGGCCCAAGGAACAGGAACGAACCAACCGGTCTGTTTTTATCCTTAAACCCGGCACGCGCACGGCGGATGGCTTTGGAAACTGCTTCTACCGCTTCATTCTGCCCGATAACGCGCTTATGCAAATCAGCTTCCATGTGCAGCAGGCGTTCGGATTCCGTCTGTGTCAGTTTTTGCAGCGGAATGTTCAGCCATTGCGAAATTACCGAAGCAATGTCTTCTTCCGTAACTTCTGCACGTTTGCTGATTTCCCTGTCATAATTGCTTTTTTCGTAAGTAAGCGCCACTTCCAGAATGGCTTCATGGTCGCGCAGCTGCGCAGCCAGTTCGTACTGCTGGTTGGAAATAGCCTCGGCTTTTTCCCTGCGCACTTTGGCAAGTTCTTTTTCTTTTTCTGCCATCGGTATGGAAAGTTTATAATTTTGCAGTTTCACCCTTGCACAGGCTTCATCCATCAATGGCCTTGTCCGGCAGATTGCGGTCCGTAATATAACGGTTGGAAAGCCTTACAGATGCTTCAAGGGCAGAATCCGTTACATGCAGGTTATGGAATTCTTCATATTTTTTGCGCAGGCCTTTTAAAATAGCCAAAGCCGCTTCGCTGTCCGGCGCGGCTACAACAACCGGCTGGAACCTGCGTTCCAGTGCGGCGTCTTTTTCAATATGCTTGCGGTATTCGCTTAAAGTAGTTGCGCCAACAACCTGCAGTTCGCCCCTTGCCAGTGCCGGTTTAATGATATTGGCAGCATCCGTGCCGCCTTCACCGGCGCCTGCGCCGATAATGGTATGCAGTTCGTCAATAAATAAAATAATATCTTTATTTTCTTTTATCGTTTCCAGAATATCTTTCAGGCGTTCTTCAAAATCGCCGCGGTATTTGGCGCCTGCCAAAAGATAACCTATTTCCAAGGAGAACACAGTTTTGTTGCGCAGCAAATCCGGCACTTTGCCTTCCACAATACGCTGTGCCAGTCCTTCGGCAACTGATGTTTTGCCAACGCCGGCCTCACCTATCAGCACCGGATTATTCTTGGTGCGGCGGCACAAAATCTGAATTACTCTTTCAATCTCACTTTCCCTGCCAATAACAGGGTCAATTTTTCCTTCCGCAGCCAGTTCGTTCAAATTACGCCCAAAGTCATTTAAAACTTCCAGCGATGCTTCTTCCGTCAGCTCTCCGTAATCCGGCACTTCCGCTTCTTCAAAACCAGGCACGGCAGGCTGATGCTCGCGGATAGAGCGGATAATCTGCCAAACCTGTTCGGCGGTAATGTTAAACTCGCGCAGCACGCTGCCGCCCATGCCTTTATCTTCGCGCAAAATGCCCATCAGAAGATGTTCTGAACCAACCTGCGGCGATTTAAGCGTTAAAGCGGTTTCGGCGGCAATTTCCAAAGCACGTTTGGCTCGCGGCGTATAGCCGATAATTATTTGCAAATTACCTGCCGGGTCCATGCGTTTTTCAAGTTCTTCCGTTACGGCCACAGGATTAATGCCGAGTTTTTCCAGCACACGGATGCCGAAGCAGTCTTTTTCATTTAAAAGCGCAAGCAAGAGATGTTCCGTGCCGAGATGGTCATGCCCTCTGTCCAGGGCGCTGCGCATGGCGTTTTCTAAAATTGATGCCATGCGTTTGGTAAACCGGCGCATTTCCGGTTTTTTATTCTGTCCGCTGTTAAAAAGCAGCGTTTCCAGCAAATTATGCGCGTCAACGGCACGCCCTCCGCCGCTTATGGCATAAGGCATCAGTTTTTCCGCGCAGTCTGCACATAGCCATTTATCTATCTGTTTGTTGTTTATTACGCATACAATGTGTACGACGGCTTCTTTTTTGCCGCATTTTTGGCATAACATGTTCTTCACCTCACCTGCATCATCTTACTTATGGCATTCTGTAATACAGTTATTTTTTTCTTTTCATCAGCGTTAATAATATCAAGCATATATTTTAAAAGCACATACTCGCGTGCTGTAACCATGCCGCGCTGCGCCCAGTGCTCCAAAAGTTCCTGCGCTGTTTCGCGGCGTTTTTTTTCACGCTCCGGCGGCGTTACGCGCACAATGCGCACAAAGCCTCCGCTGCCGCGGCGCGATTCTACAAGATAGCCTTTTTCCGGCGTAAAACGCGTGCTTAAAACATAGCTTATCTGCGAAGGCGCGCACGATAACTTATCTGCAAGTTCGTTGCGCTGCACCATTACGGTATCTTCGCTATCCTCCAGCAGCTGGCGGATAATAAAGTTTTCTATTGCATCAGCAAGATTTCTCATATCCGATTACCCCATAAAAATAGATGTGTTTTGTTTTACATTTATTATATTTGACTTTTCGACTTTTGGCAAGGCATAAATAAAAAGCAGCGATGAACTTTTTGTAAATTACATCGCTGCCTTATGATTAAAAATTACAGATTTTTAACAAATTCGTAAGCAAACTGGCGGGCTGCTTCCACTTCATCGCCATTGGCGCGCCATTTGCAGTTAAAACCGGGCTGCAAATCGCAGCCTGCCGCCGTAAGCAAAGCCTCCATGTCTTTCTGTGCGCCGCCTGCCCAGCCGCAGGTACCGAATGCTGCCGCTTTTTTGCCTTTGGGCTGCAAACCTTTTAAATAAATCAGCATGCCGCCGATATTTGGCATTACGCCGCTGTTAAGCGTAGGCGAACCAACAAGCAGGGCGCTTGCTTCAAACAGTTCTGCCGCAACCGTACTGTACGGAGTTCTGTCCATACGCATCAGCTTAACGCCTGCACCGGCAGCAGCCGCGCCTTCCACCATAGCGCGCGCCAGTGCTTCCGTGCCGCCCCACATTGTATCGTAAGCAATAACAACGCTGCCGTCCTTAACGCCAACGCCCCACTCAGCATAGCGCGCCACTATTTCTTTAATCTTGCTGCGCCAGATAACACCATGTGCCGGAGCAATCATTTTAATATCAAGTGCGCTTACTTTTTTCAGCGCGCCGTCTATCAGCCTTGCATACGGCCACAGGATGTTTGCAAAATATTTTTTCGCTTCATAGAACAGTTCGTCTTCATTTACCAAATCATCAAAACGGTTGCTGTTGGCATAATGCTGTCCAAAAGCATCGTTACTGAACAAAATGCCGTCCTGCGGGCAGTAAGTCACCATGTTATCGGGCCAGTGCAGCATCGGCACAGGCACAAAAGTAAGTTTGCGCTGCCCTAAATCAATGGTGTCGCCTTCTTTAACAACCATAAAGTCAAAACCATCGCCGTAATGGCGCAAAGCCTCGTTTTTGCCCTGCATGGTAATAACAAATTTAGCGTTGGGCGCTGCTTTTAAAACCTGCGGCAGCGCTCCTGCATGGTCAGGCTCAACATGGTTTACAACAACATAATCAATCCGTGCCGGGTCGGTTACGCGGCTGATTTTTTCCAAAAGTTCTTCCGCATAACACGCTTTAACGGTATCAATAAGGCAAATTTTTTCGTCCATAATTAAATAACTGTTATAGCTTGCGCCGCGTTCTGTCTTATAACCGTGAAAATCCCTCACAGTCCAGTCAGTTACGCCCACGTCATAAATCTGAGGCGCTATTTCCATTGGCTTCATTTTGTGTACCTCCCTGGCTAAAATTACAAATAATTAAAAGATAAAGCCTTTAAATTTTTATCCAAAAACAGTCCCGCCTGATGGAAGCTGTTTAAAGTGCTTCTGTGCCCTATGCTGATAACGGTTGTCTGCGGCATTTTTTCGGCAAGCAGGGTATACATTGCCTTTTCTGTTGCTTCGTCCAGCGCCGATGTAGCCTCATCTAAAAACAGCCATTCCGGCTTATACAGCATTGCCCTTGCAAAAGCCACGCGCTGCTGTTCGCCGCCGCTTAAAACGTGCGACCAGTCCGCTTCTACATATAAATCATCCGCAAGATAACCTATATTACATTCTTCCAGCACGGCCTGCAGCTGCGCGTCGCTGCATTCCAGGCTGCCCGGGTACAACAGTGCCTCGCGCAGCGTGCCTAACGGAAGATACGGCCTTTGCGGAATAAACATGGTCTTTTGTGCTTCCGGCATGGCAAGCCTGCCTTTAACATAAGGCCATATTCCTGCCAGCACGCGCAGCAAAGTGCTTTTGCCGCTGCCGCTTGGGCCTTTTATCAAAACATTTTGTCCGCGCTGCAAATTAAAAGAAGCATTGCCAATTAGCATGCCGCCGTCCGGCAGGTTTACTTCCAACTCTTCGGCGGTAATTGCTCCCCCGGCAGCACTGCGCTGCAAATCCGGCTGCAGCTCTTCCTGCTTAACCTCGTGCATGTGCAGCCCAAAGCCGGTAAGACGGTTTACAACCGCCTGCCATTCTGCGATGGAAGCGTACATATCGACAAAATATGAAAGCGATTCCTGCACTTTGCCAAAGGCATTGCTCACCTGCATCAGCCCGCCAAGAGTAATCTGATGCGCAAGATAGCGCGGCATGGCCACTACCATCGGAAAAATTATGGCAATCTGGGAATAACCGGAGTTAATCCAGATAAGCTGTTTGCGTTTTTGGATGATTTTCCAGAAATTATCCAAAAGCAATGTGAAACGCTTTTTAAACACGCTGCCCTCACGCCCTTCACCGCTGTAAAAAGCAATGCTTTCGGCGTTTTCGCGCATACGCATCATGCTAAAACGGAAATCCGCTTCATAACGCTGCTGAACAAAGTTTAACCCCACCAGTTTTTTACCGGCAACATGCGTAACCCATGTGCCGAGCGCAGAATAAACAAGCGCAACCCATACCATATAACCTTCGATATGGAAGCTGTGACCCAAAAGCGTAAAATCAAGCGGGCCGGAAATCTGATAGAGTACAAACACAAACGATACAAAAGTACAAACAGCCTTTAAAATGCCGATGCTGAAAGTAAGCGTCATTTCAACAAACAGGCGCACATCCTCACTTATACGCTGGTCAGGGTTATCGGTATCAGCGCCGAAAACCTGCAAACGATAATAGGTTTTGTTGCGCAGCCATTCATCAATATACCTGTCCGTAAGCCAGCGGCGCCAGTTAATAATCAGCACCTGCTGTAAATAGAACGAATAAACCATCAAAATAATGTACAGAGCCGCAAGCCACGAAAAATGTATCAGTTCATCAAAAATTTTTTCGGTATCATAATTTTGCAGCGCTTCATAAAATACATTAAACCAATCGTTTATTAAAACTATAACATATACCACAGCCAGCGTCAGTGCAATAATGACAGCAAGCAGCGCATAGGCTTTCAGACGTTCTTCCGACTGCCAGTAACTTTTGGTTAATAACCATACGTTACGCAAAAAACGCCCCTGTTCTTTTAATCTGTTCAAAAAGCGTCCCCTCTATTTCAAATTAAGTTTGTTTACTCTAACTATTATACAACGCAAATTACAAAAATCCTGCCTTGGCAGATTGTAAAAAATTAATGTCTAAAATTTTACGCCGTCTATTTTAATTTCAGGTTCATAAAAAAATGCCCCGCTAAAAAGCGGAGCATTTTTCAGTTTAAGTTATTATTCTGCTTTATGCTTTTTGCTGAAGAGACGTTCTACTACAACAAAGCATACCGGAATAAGGAAGATACCGAACAGCGTGTTGAAAGTCATGCCTGCTACTACGGCATTACCCATGGATACACGCGCGCCTGCGCCTGCGCCGGTTGCAATGGCCAGCGGAACGCAGCCTAAAATAAATGCAAAGGAAGTCATCAGAATCGGGCGGAGACGGATGCGGGATGCTTCAATGGCAGCCTCTACAACGCCCATGCCTTTTTCCATATTCATCTTTGCATATTCAACAATCAAAATTGCGTTCTTGGCAGCAAGGCCTATAAGCATGATAAGGCCAATCTGCATGTAAACGTCATTTTGCTGTCCGCGCAGGTACTGGCCGAGGATACAGCCAAGCACGGCGGTCGGTACGGACAGCAGAACTGCCAGAGGAATAGTCCAGCTTTCATACAAAGCTGCCAGGCACAGGAATACGAAAATCAGAGAGATGATAAAGATTTGCGTAGAGCGGTTGCCTGCTTCAATCTGGTCACGGCTCTGGTCTGTCCATTCATAGCTGTAAGTTACCGGCAATGTTTCTGCCGCAACTTCTTCCAAAGCATCCATTGCCTGACCGGTGGAATAACCTTCTGCCGGGTCGCCTGCAATCTTAATGGCGCGTGCGCCGTTAAAGCGCGTCATAACAACGGAGCTGTTTTCATTTTCATAAGTTACAAGGGTATTCAGCGGAATCATTTCGCCGTCGTTGCTGCGTACAAAGAAGTAACGCATATCGTCAACGTTGGAGCGGTACTGGTGATCAGCATTACAACTTTCCATGTACGGCCGAAGTTGTTCAGGTCGTTAATTTCGTAACCGCCGAGGAAGGTCTGCAATGCGGAGAATACGCTGGATACAGGTACGTTAAGGCTCTGTGCCTTATCGCGGTCAACATTGAATTTATACATCGGCGTTGAAGTATTCAGCGTTGTATAAATCATGCCGACTTCCGGACGCTGACGCGCTTTTGCCAAAAATTCCTGCGCGCGTTCGTTCATTGTGCTTACATCTTCACCGGCAAGGTTCATAATGTACATACTCAAAGAACCGGTGCTGGAAGCGCCCGGCAATGCAGGCGGTTGGAACGCCATTACCGTAGCATCCGGATATTTAGGCCCTAAAGCCTGAATCATAGGAATAATATCCTGAATGGAGTTGTCGCGCTGGTCATAAGGTTTCATGGCAACAACAACCAGACCGGCAGATGCTTTTTGAGCACTACTCAGAATATCAACGCCGGAAACTTCCATAACATAGTCTACGCCCGGGAACTTCTGAACTTCCTTACTGAGTTCGCCCATAATCTGAATGTTGCGGTTACTGGAAGAACCTTCCGGAAGGCTGAAGGATACGGCGCTCATGCCCATATCTTCGTTAGGCACATAGCCGGACGGCGTAATTTTAAACATAACGCCGATTAAAATCAAGCCAACCAAGAGGCATGCCATAACTACTTTGGCATGGCGGATGCATCTTTCTACATTGGTTACATATTTTTCAAGGGTTCTGGAAAACCAGTTATTAAATGCGTGTACTGCTTTGCCGATAGGCCCTTTAATTTCCGCTTCGTCTTTTTTCGGTTTCAAAATCAGCGAGCACAGCGCCGGTGTAAGCGACAATGCTACAATTGCCGAAAGCATCATGGAAACGGAAATGGTAATTGCAAACTGTTTGTAAAGTTCGCCAACCGTACCGCCGGTAAACGCCGTCGGGATAAATACCGCCGCAAGTACGAAGGCAATGGCCACAACAGGGCCAGATACTTCGCTCATGGCGCGGTAGGTTGCTTCTTTAGGCGTAAGGCCTGTATCCTGAATATGATGTTCTACCGCTTCTACTACAACGATAGCATCATCGACTACAAGGCCGATTGCCAGGATAAGAGCAAACGCAGTTAAGGTGTTAATGGTAAAGCCCAAAAGCACAAAGGAAGCAAAGGTGCCGACAAGGGATACCGGAACTGCCAGCAGCGGAATCAGCGTTGCGCGCCAGCTTCCGAGGAACATAAAGATAACGATAATAACAAGTACCAGTGCTTCAAAGAAGGTATGTGCTACTTTTTCCAAAGATTCGGTAATAAACTGGGTATTATCCTGAATAATGGTCAGCTTCATATCAGCAGGGAAACGTTTTTCTGCATCTGCCAATACTTCGCGGATTTGGCTTACTGCTTCAATAGAGTTGGCATCACTGGTGAGGGATACCGGGAATACAACCGATTCACCGCCGTTCAGTCGGCTGAGAATCAAGTCGCTGCGCGGTGCTTCTTCAATGCGGGCAATATCTTTTAAATAAAGGTTCTGCCCATCAATGGAGCGGACAATAATATTGCCGAATTCTTCAGGCGTTTTTAAACGGCCCTGCGCATTGGCAGAATACTGTTTTTCCTGTTCGTCCACAGTCGGGCGTGCGCCGACGGTACCAACAGGTGCCTGAATGTTCTGCGTTTCTACCGCAGTTTCAATATCAGATGTTGTTAAGTTGAGCTGCGCCAGTTTTTCCGGGTTCAGCCAGATGCGGATGGCATATTCCGGACCATATTCATCAACGGTGGAAACGCCTTTTACGCGTTTAACAGCGTCGATGAAGTTAACGTCGGCGTAGGTTCTTAAGAACATACTGTCATAAGTGTTGTTCGGGGAAGAAAGTGCGAAATACATAATGGTTTCCGCAGATTCCTTTGTTGTGGTAATGCCGTATGCGGTTACTTCCTGCGGCATGGAACTGGTTGCCTGGGATACGCGGTTCTGTACTTCTACGGCAGCAATATCGGCGTTCTTTTCCAGGTTGAACTGAACGTTTAAGCTATACTCGCCGGTAGCGGTACTGGTGGAGCTCATGTCCAGCATGTTTTCAACGCCGTTAACCTTTTGTTCAATCGCCTGTGCAACGGATTCTTCAACTGTTTCGGCACTTGCGCCTGTATAGTTGGTAGATACGGAAACACGCGGTTTGGTAATGTTAGGATATTGAGCGATAGGCAGGCTGAAACCGGCAATTAAGCCCAGCAGCGTAATGAGTATCGCCAACACCATGGCAAAGACCGGGCGGTCAATAAAAAAACGTGCCATTCAGCTTACCTCCTTATTTTGCTGCGCCGTCAGCGGCACCTGCTTCCGACCTGTCAGCAGTGGTGTCAAGTTCGGCTTCCGTCATCGGCTCAGGGTTAACCAAAGCGCCGGCGGTAATTTTGCCGGTACCTTCAACAACAATGGTTTCATCGCCGTTAAGGCCGCTTTCAACCATCCAAAGACGTCCTACGCGAGGCCCAAGCGTAACTTCGCGCATTTCAACCTTGTTGTCTGCGCCGATAACATAAACAAATTTTTTATACATAAGTTCGGTAACAGCGCGCTGAGGAATTAAAAGTGCGTTCTGTCTGGTACCTGCGGTTGCCTGCACATGCGCAAACATGCCCGGCAGCAGTACGCGGTTCGGGTTATCAAACAGCGCCTTAATGGTAAGTGTGCCGGTGTTGTTGGTCAGCGCACGGTTAACTTCGGCAATACGGCCGGGAAGGTCATAAGTGCTGCCGTCGCTCAGAACAATGCTCAGATTTTCCAGCGGAGCTGCTTCGCCTCTTTCAACTGCGGAATTGGCAAGTTTCAGATATTCCGGCTCGGCAATGCTGAACTCTACAAATACCGGGTCGGTATTGGAGATGGTCGCCATAGTCGTCTGTCCGTCAGTAACATAGTTGCCTACTTCAAGTGCAGTGGTGTCGATACGTCCGGTAAACGGAGCGGTAACATTGGTTTCGCTCATATCAATCTGTGCGTTTTCCAAAAGCGCTTCCTGCGCGTTTACAGAAGCCTGTGCCTGGTCACGTGCCATAATGGCGTTATCCAGAGTCTGTTTGGAAACTGCATTCTGTTCATAAAGTTTGGTATAACGGTCTGCATCTACCGAAGCAGTTGCCAGTGCCGCACGCGCGTTGGCAAGGTTTGCCTGAGCCTGCAAAAGGTTAGCGCGGTAGGTACGCGGGTCGATAGTGTAAAGCACCTGCCCCTGCTGTACGGTATCACCGCCGTTAAAATACTTGCCGGTAATCTGTCCGCTTACCTGTGCTTTAAGCTCCATTTCCTGCTGAGCCTGCACAAAACCGGTATAGTCATATACCAGCGGCGTATCGCGTTTTATTACCTGCATGGATTTTACCAGCGTAGCCTGCGGTTCTGCCGCTTTTTGCTGCCCGCAGCCCGCAAGCGAAAATACAGTCACGGCAGCCAGAGCTGCAACGGCAGCCTTGCCGCTCCTGTTTTTACGCAAAAAATTCAACATAAATCTATTCCTCCTCCAAACTTAAGTTTCAAGTATTGAAAAAGACAAAAGGACATACTTAAACCAAAGTAATATAATTATATTCCACCAAAAGCGGAAACGCAAACCTTAATATAAGCAGATTTTATTAACTTTACTTATGATTGCTTTATTT
>USHB01000022.1 GCA_900554395.1 uncultured Phascolarctobacterium sp. | reverse complement strand
TATATCTTTGATAGGGATTTTGATGTCATACAGTTTAATGATATCCTCTGTCAGATGATTGATTAAGGCTTTCGTATCCATATTCAACACTCCTTTTATTTTAAATATGAAAGAGGTATGAGTTGTGAAGATTTTTATGGATACCGCTAATGTTGCGGAAATTGCAGAAATGGCAGCGCTGGGCGTTGTATATGGCGTGACCACCAATCCGAGCCTGATTGCCAAAAGCGGCAGAACCCAGGCTGAGGTTATTCCCGAAATTTGTGCATTGGTTGACGGCCCTGTAAGTGCAGAAGTTATCAGCACTGATTGCGAAGGCATGGTTGCCGAAGCGCGTAAACTGATGAAAATTTCTGATAAAGTTGTTATTAAAATTCCCTGCATTGCCGAAGGACTGAAAGCCGTTAAAATTTTAAGCAAAGAAGGCATTAAAACCAACGTAACTTTGGTGTTTAGTTTGCAGCAGGCACTTTTGGCAGCACGCGCCGGTGCAACTTATGTCAGCCCGTTTATCGGCCGCTTGGATGATATTGGCGAAAACGGCGTAGAACTGGTGGAAAAAATGGTTAAAGTTTTCCGTCAATATAACCTTGATACGCAGATTATCGCAGCCAGCGTCCGCAATATGGAACATGTAGAAAAAGTAATGCTGGCAGGTGCCGATATTGCTACCATTCCTACCAAAGTATTAAAAGAAATGCTGCTGCATCCTTTAACAGATAAAGGTCTGGCACAGTTCCTTGAAAATAATATCACGCGGCGGCGCCAATGCTGCCGCTAATTTTTTATCTGCTCCGGCAGGAATTTTTAAAAACGCATAGAATATAATTTATCGGAAAAAATCAACAGGTGATGCGGTTAACCCCGCGAGCTTAATAGGGAAGCCGGTGCGAATCCGGCGCAGTCCCGCTACTGTAATGGCGAGCCGTCTGCAAGATGTCACTGAAGCGATGCTTTGGGAAGGCGCAGCGCGGCGATGAACCTGAGCCAGGAGACCTGCCTGTTACGAGTGCTATTGCCTACGGGGGATAGGTGGGTGCTTGCATATTGGTAAAAGTGTAATCCTCTTTGCATAAAGGGGATTTTTTGTTTATAGAAAGGAGTTTTAAGATGCCGGGTAAACTTGTTTTGGTAACGGGCGGTGCGCGCAGCGGCAAAAGTGAATTTGCCGAAAAATATGTGCTGCATTATGGCGCCAGGTGCGCCTACATTGCTACCGCCGAGATTTTAGATGACGAGATGGCAGAACGAGTACGTTTACATCAGGCGCGCCGCCCCCAGACGCGCTGGATAAATTTTGAAGCCCCCTACAACGCTCATGAAGTGATGAAAGAAGCTGCGCAGCAGGCAGATACGGTTTTGTTTGACTGCCTCACGCTTTATATGAGCAATTTATTGTATGGCAAAAATGCGCCGGGAGGCACAACTGAACAAAAAGCACAGGCTGTAAAAGCAGAAATTGGCAAATTGCTTGCTGTTGCACGCCAAAGCGGCAAAACGGTTGTGTTTGTAACTAACGAAGGCGGCGCAGGCATTGTGCCGGAAAATGCTATGGCGCGTGAATACCGCGATATTGCAGGCTGGGTAAACCAGCAGGTTGCAGAAGCGGCAGACAGCGTGTTTTACTGCGTTGCCGGGCAGGCAGTGGATATGAAGAAACTGGCTTTTAAGTTTGAGGAGGAAAACTGATGCAGAAAATTACTGTGCCGCCCCTTAATAAAGATGCGGCAGAAATTGTACGCCAAAAATGGCTGTGTTTGGATGAAGTGCCGGAGCAGCTTGGCAAAATAGAAAAAATGGTTGAAAAATATGCGGCAATCAGCGGAACGGCTGATTTTGAAGGCAAAATAAAAAGCGCCATGCTTTTAATGTGCGGCGACCACGGTATTGCCAAATACGGTGTAAGCGCCTACCCGCAGGAAGTAACCATGCAGATGATTAACGGCTATATGCGCGGCACGGCAGGTGCTAACGTAATGGCGCGCCATGCCGGTGCAGATGTTTTTGTTGTGGATATGGGCACAACTTTTGATTTAAGCCATTTGCCGAAAGTGCGCAATGAAAAGGTTGCCTGGGGTACGGAAGATTTTACTAAAGGCCCTGCCATGACACTTGAGCAGGCAGAAGAAGCATTGCAGCGCGGCATGAAAGTTGCCGATGAATGTATTGATAAAGGCTATAACATGCTGGTAACGGCAGAGATGGGCATTGGCAATACAACTTCAACCGCCGCTATCGTATCTGCGTTTACCGGGCTTGCACCGGAGCTGACTGTTGGGCGCGGCACCGGCATTAACGATGAACGCATGGTAGTAAAACGTAAAGTAGTTGCCGATGGATTGGATGTTAATAAGCCGAAACTTGGCAATGCAATGGATATTTTGTGCAAGGTTGGCGGTTACGACCACGCCGGGCTTGCCGGTATGATTATTGCAGGTGCGCGCCGCCGCGTGCCGACCATGGTGGACGGCGTAAACGCAACGGCAGCGGCGCTTTTGGCTTACGGCATTGAACCTGCCTGCGCAGATTATATGTTCTGCTCGCATTTATCGGCAGAAATATCACATGCCAAAATGCTGGAAATTTTAAACCTTCAGCCTATCGTGGATGCAGGCATGCGCCTTGGCGAAGGCACCGGTGCATCTTTGGCAATAGTTATTCTGCAATCGGCGCTGGATTTATATAAAAAATTAACCGCAGGTGAACATAATGCGTGATTTTATAACCTGCCTGGAATTTTTAACGCGCATCCGTTTCAGTCACCGCACTGATTGGCGCGACGAAGATTTTTCGCGCAGTGTACCGTATTTTCCGCTGATAGGGCTTGTTATCGGCGTGTTTTTAGGTGCAGTTAACTATGGGCTGGTATGGCTTGCCGTACCCGATTTTATGCGCGCGGCACTGCTTATCCTTGCCGAGATAATTATTACCGGCGGGTTGATGTACGACGGTTTTATGGATACGTCTGACGGCGTATTTTCGGCACGCAGCCGCGAGCGGATGCTGGAAATTATGAAGGACAGCCATGTAGGTTCTAACGCAGTTTTAGCGGTTATCGTGCTTATTTTGCTGAAAGTATCGGCATACCTTGCCATTAACCCGGCGGAACTTACGGCGGCGTTGATAGCTATGAGTGTGGCAACGCGTACCTTTATGGTAATTTTCATCGTCAACTTTCCGTATGCGCGCAAAACCGGTATCGGGCACATGTTTACCATGTATGCCAAACCTATATACACTGTTATAGCCCTGGCACTTGGCATTGCCATAACGGCGGTATGCGGCATGGCTTACCTTGCGGTGATGGCTGTAACTTTTGTGCTGGTATTTGGCATTGCCAAATTTTTACAAAGCCAGCTTGGCGGATTAACGGGCGATACTTACGGCGCGTTGACGGAATGCGGCAATGTGCTGTATTTGATAACGCTGATAATTTTAGCGCGCGTACTTTTGCTTGCTGCGTGCTGATTAATATAAAAAGGATGGTGCAAAATGGAAATAGATGTTCTGGCTGGCACGGTTCAGCCTCTTGATAAAACACTGGTTGCCAAGGCGCAGGAGCGTTTTGACAATTTAATTAAACCGGTTGGCTCGCTTGCCAAACTGGAAGAAATGACCACACGCTATGCTGCAATTTACGGCAGCGCCGATAAAAATGATGTGAACTATCCGCATAAAACCTTGCTGGTATGGACTGATGAACCGGCAATAGCAGCTGAATATATGCAGGGCGGCAAAACAGTCTGCGTACTTGCGGAAAATTCCCAAATAAATACGCAAACCCTTTTGATAACGGCAGAAAATATTGAAGAAGCATTGCTTGAAGGCGCGCTCTTGGTTAAAGAAGCTGTCGGTGCAAACGGCGGACAGCAGGTACTGGTTTTTGGCTGTGGAGATGAAAAAGTTCCTGCATACACTATTGATAAAATCGCTGAAAACGGCTATG
The DNA here is from genome assembly GCA_900554395.1 of uncultured Phascolarctobacterium sp. Lineage (GTDB taxonomy): Bacteria > Bacillota > Negativicutes > Acidaminococcales > Acidaminococcaceae > Fusicatenibacter_A. The sequence goes on along the minus strand of USHB01000022.1, from coordinate 7,708 downwards.
AATTTTTACAGCAGCTTGACAGCAAAACTATTGCAGCTATGGCAGGCGGCATTTTGCAGGCGGCAGCTTTAAAAGTGCCTGTAATGTTGGATGGCGCTGCAACCTGTCTGGCTGCACTGGCGGCAGTAAAATACAACGCTGCTGTTAAAGGCTATCTTTTGGCAGGGCATGTATCGGCAGAACCGGCAATGGAAGATTTGTTAAAGGCTATCGGCCTTGCCGCGCCGTTAAGGTTAGATGTAAAAGTTTGCCGCGGCGAAGGTGCCGTGCTGGCGTTAAGCCTTTTGAACGCAGGCATTAAAGCCTATAAGGAAATGGAAACCTTTGCCGAAGCAGGCGTACATGTAGAAGTAAAAGAATTTTCGCATGCCGAAGAATTGAAAGGCAAACAGGAGGCAAAATAATGGGCAGGCTGTATCTTATCCGCCATGGCGAAACCGATTCCAACAAAAGTTACCGTTTTCAGGGTCAAACCGATATTGAACTGAATGCCGAAGGCAAAGCCCAGGCAGAATTACTGGCAGAACATTTTAAGGAGATTCACCTTGATAAAATTTATTGCAGCAGCCTTACGCGCGCACGCCAGACAGCGCAGCCCATGGCTGAAATGCATAACTTAAAGGTAGAAACTTTTGATGATATTAAAGAGATTGCCTTTGGAGAATGGGAAGGCATGACTTTTGATGAAATTAATGCCAGGTGGCCGGGCGATATTGATGCTTTTTTTAAAAATCCGGCGCTATGCCATGTGCCAGGGGGCGAAAACTTTTCGGCCGTTGCCGCGCGCGTAGAACCGTTTTTTAAACGCTGCCTGGCAGAGATGGACGATGCGGATAATGCCATAGTATCCCACGGAGGCATTATCCGTGTGTTGCTGTGTTTGTTTTTGGACGTTGATTTGAACAAAATATGGAATTTCAGCGTAGGTAATTGCAGTACAACTACGCTTGCCAAATGGCGCGGATATAATACAGTGCTTGAATGTACCAACGCAACATATTATTTGCGTTAAATTTTGCCGCACAAATGTTAAAAACAGCTATGATATATTGACATTTGTACATTAAAAAGATATACTTTAAATAGTATATCTCTGTTGGTTCATAAAGGGTTCATATCTTCTTTAATGCTTCTTGCATTTATATCGAAGCCGTGGCACGTCTATGAAGTCCTCATGGGGTATGTTTAATGTAAGGAGCTGATAACAATGAAAGAAGACAAAACTTTAGTATGCAAGGAATGCGGCAAGGAATTTGTTTTTTCCGCTTCCGAACAGGAATTTTATGAATCCAAAGGCTTTACCAACGAACCGGGCCGCTGCCCGGCATGCCGTCAGGCCCGCAAACAGCGCCTCGGCATTGTAAGTGAACGTCCGGCCCGCCAGATGTATCCGGCAGTTTGTGCTGAATGCGGCAAAGAAACCGAAGTTCCGTTCAAACCTTCCGAAGACCGTCCGGTTTACTGCCGCGACTGCTTTAACGCACATCACCGTGCATAATTAAATAACAACGCCTGCCGTTTTTGCGGCAGGTTTTTGTTTTTGCGGCAAATTTTATAAATAATGTGACAGAAATTTTGAGAAAGTTATGCGCGTTATGGTATAATATTTTAATAAGAAGAAAATTGGGGGTCATTTTATTTTAACACTTAAAGAAATTGCCGTTACAGATAAGGCTTTGTTTGAAAGTTATATGTCCCGCCCGGATTACCGCGGCTCGGAATGTGCTTTCGGCAACCTTTTTATGTGGCAAACCTGTTATGATATTTTTTGGACTGTTGCGCATGACTTTTTGGTTATAAAAGTAAAACGCAACGATATTGACTTTTTTTTACAGCCGTTTGGCGGCAAAGATGAAGACCTGCCTTTGCTGATGCAGGAAATTAAGGAATATAACGGCGGACAGCCGTTTGAAATTCACGGTATTTACGAAGATGGCAAGGAAAGGCTGCTGAAAGCGTTTCCCGATTTGGAAATTACCGAAGACCGTGATAACTGGGATTATGTATATTTGCAGCAGAATCTGGCAACACTGGCAGGGCGCAAATATCACGGCAAAAAGAACCACTGCAATGCTTTTGTAAAAGAATATCCTGATTACGTTTATGAAGAAATGAACCGCAGCAATATTGATGAATGCATTGCTTTTGGCGATATGTGGTGTGAACGCCGCATGGGCGACGACCCTTCGCTGGTATGCGAAAAATGCGCCATTCACGAAGCGTTGAATAATTTTGAAGCGCTGAATCTGCGCGGTGGTTTAATCCGCATTAACGGCAAGGTTGAAGCATTCAGCTTTGGCGAAAAAATTAATGATGATACCGCAGTGCTGCATGTAGAAAAGGCTAATCCGGAAATACGCGGCTTGTATTCGGTAATTAACCGCGATTTTGCCAAAAACGCGTGGGGTGATGTAACGTATCTTAACCGTGAGGAAGATATGGGGCACGAAGGACTGCGCAAGGCAAAAGAATCGTACAAACCGGAATTTATGATTAAAAAATATTCTACCGTTTTTAAATAACAGAGGAATGTATGGATTTTAGGCTTTTAAATGCAAACCTGCTGCCGCAGGCAGCGGATTTGTGGGATTACTGCTTTGAAAAAAAGGGCGACCCGTTTTATGAATGGTATTTTGCGGAATACTGCTTAAAGCAGAATACTGTTATCGGCGGCTTTGATGGTGATAAACTGGCCTGTATGTTGCATTTGAACCCATACGCGGTTATGCTGCGCGGCCAGGAAATACGTTTGCCGTACATTGTCGGCGTGGCAACGGCGCCGGAATACCGCGGGCAGCATTTAACCAAGCCGCTGCTGGAAACCGCATTTACGGTTTTAAGGGCACAAGGGGCGGCCTTTGCATTATTAATGCCCATTGACCCTGCCATTTATACGCCTTATGGCTTTAGCTACTGCTATTACCGCCATAATTACAAACTGCCGCTGGCAATGCTTAAAAACTTGTCGGCAGTGCAAAATATAAAAATAGTGCGCTATGCAGATATAACAGATGGGGTAGAAGCAGCCGAAGCCGTTTATAAAAACTGCATGCAGTTTTTAAACGGTATGGCAGTGCGCTCAACAGCAAAATGGCAGGAACTTTTAAACGGCTATAAAGCCGAAAAAGTAATGCTTGCCGCTGCTGTAAAAAATGATGAAGCACAAGGTTATATGCTGTATTCTGTTGACGGCGGCGTTTTTAAAGTACAGGAAATGCTGACGCTGAATAATGAAGCGCAAACAGCGCTTCTGCGTTATGCGGCAGGGCATTTAAGCGCTGCGCAGACTTTGGAGTGGCTGGCGGAAGAAGGTAATTTGGCGCATCTTGATTTTAATAATGCCGGTTACTGCGGTAGCTTAAAGCCTTTTATGATGGCGCGCTGTCTGAACATCCGCAAAGCGCTGGACGTTTTGCCGGTTCCGCAGGAACTTAAAGGCGAGGCAGTGCTGCTTATTACAGATAAATTTTTGCCGCTGAACAACGGGCTTTTGAAAATAAAAGCACAAAACGGTGCGCTCAGCCATGCCAGCACCCTTGATGACGAAGAAATCATTATGGATGTTACGGCTTTTACGCAGTTATATTTCGGTGCGTTTAGCTTTGATGAGCTTGTGCGCGCTGGTAAAATAAAAGTTAATAATCCGCAGAAATGCGGTTTTATGCAGGCATTGTTTGCCAAATGCCGCAATTACATTAACGAGTATTATTGAAAATAAAGCAGGGAGGCTGATTTAATGGACAAAATCAGACGCATTTTTGTAGAAAAAAAAGATGCTTTTGCTGTTGAGGCAAGAGGCCTTTTGGCTGATTTGCAGACAAACCTCGGCATGAAAGGCTTAACCGGCATCCGTGTGCTTAACCGTTATGACGTAATGGGCGTAGCGGATGAAGAATTTGCTGCAGCCAAAGGTCTTGTGCTTAGCGAGCCGCCGGTTGATACCGTTGTGGAAGAACTGGAAGTTCCGGCAGGCTGCCGTGCTTTTGCCGTGGAATTTTTGCCCGGTCAGTATAACCAGAGGGAAGACTTCGCGGCACAGTGCATTCAGCTTATTACTCAAAAAGAACGCCCGCTGGTATCTTCTGCCAAAGTTTATATTTTGTCCGGCACAATCAGCGACGAAGACTTTGCTAAAATTAAGGCTTACTGCATTAATCCTATTGAAGCACGTGAAGCTGCATGGGAAAAACCTGAAACTCTTGTACAAAGCTGCGAAGAACCGCAGAAAATTAAATCTGTGGCAGGCTTTTTGACTTTCAGTAAGGACGAAATGGAAAACTACCGTGCAGAAAACGGTCTTGCCATGAGCCTTGAAGATTTACTGTGGTGCCAGAAATACTTTAATGAAGAACACCGTGAACCGACTGTTACCGAAATTAAAGTGCTTGATACTTACTGGTCTGACCATTGCCGCCATACCACTTTCATGACTCAGATTGAGGATGTGGAAATTGAACCCGGCCTTTACAATCAGCCGGTGCAGGCTGCGCTTGATAAATACATGGCAGCACGTGACGAAGTTTACGGCGCAGATACCAAACGTCCTGTTACTTTAATGGATATTGCCGTTATCGGCATGAAAAAACTGCGCGCCGAAGGCAAACTTAACGATTTGGACGAATCGGAAGAAATTAATGCCTGCACCATTGTTGTGCCTATTGAAGTAGACGGCAAAACCGAAGAATGGCTGCTGCTGTTCAAAAACGAAACCCATAACCATCCGACGGAAATTGAGCCTTTCGGCGGTGCTGCAACCTGCCTCGGCGGCGCAATCCGCGACCCGCTTTCCGGCCGTGCTTATGTATACCAGGCAATGCGCGTAACTGGCGCTGCCGACCCGCGCGTACCGGTTGAAGATACTCTGCCCGGCAAACTGCCGCAGCGTAAAATTACCATTGGCGCTGCCGCAGGTTACAGTTCTTACGGCAACCAGATTGGCCTTGCAACCGGACATGTACAGGAATATTACCATGATAGATTTGTAGCAAAACGCATGGAAGTAGGTGCTGTTGTAGGTGCTGTTCCCCGTAACCTTGTTAAACGCGAAACTCCTGAACCGGGCGACCTTTTGGTTCTGCTTGGCGGCAGAACTGGACGTGACGGCTGCGGCGGTGCAACCGGTTCTTCCAAAGAACATACCGTTGATTCTCTGGCAAGCTGTGGTGCAGAAGTACAGAAAGGCAATCCGCCGACTGAACGCAAAATTCAGCGTTTGTTCCGCAACCCGGAAGTTACGCCGATGATTAAACGCTGCAACGACTACGGTGCAGGCGGCGTATCTGTTGCTAACGGTGAACTTGCCGACGGTATGGTTATTGACCTTGACAAAGTGCCTAAAAAATATGAAGGCCTTGACGGTACTGAACTTGCAATTTCCGAATCCCAGGAACGCATGGCTCTTGTTATCGCTCCGGAAAATATTAAAAAATTTGTGGCATTTGCTGATGAAGAAAACCTTGAAGCAACTGTTATCGGTGAAGTTACCGGAACAAGAAGGCTTGTTATGTTCTGGCGCGGCGATAAAATCGTTGACCTTTCGCGCGATTTCTTGAATACTAACGGCGTTGCCCAGCATGCCGATGTTAAAGTTTGCGAAACTACCGGCGAATGCGTATTTGATAAAATTCCGGCAGAAGTAGCTGCTGCCAAAGACTTAAAAGAAGCATGGCTTGCTAACCTCGGCAGGCTGAATGTTTGCAGCCAGAAAGGGCTTTCCGAACGTTTCGACAGCACTATCGGCCGCGGCAGCGTAATGATGCCGTTTGGCGGCAAAAAACAGCTTACTCCTTCGGAAGGTATGGTAGGCAGATTGCCTGTTCTGCACGGAAAAACCACGGCGGCTTCCGTTATGGCCTGTGGCTATAACCCGGACGTTGCCTGCTGGAGCCCGTTCCATGGCGCAATGTATGCAGTTATTGAATCTGTAACCCGTGCTGTTGCATTGGGCGCTGACCCGGCAAAACTGCGCCTTACCTGCCAGGAATATTTCCCCAAACTGCATAATACAGAACTGTGGGGCCAGCCGTTTGCCGCACTTTTAGGTGCCTTTACCGTACTTGATGCTTTGGAACTGCCTGCTATTGGCGGCAAAGACAGCATGTCTGGCACTTTTATGGATAAAATGGTTCCGCCTACACTGGTTTCCTTTGCAGTTGATGTTATCGACGGCGACAAAGCCGTATCTGCTGAATTCAAACAGGCAGGCAGCAAAGTTGTATTCCTTTCCTGCCCGCGCGATAACAGCGAAGTGCCTGATTTCAGCGTGCTGAAACAAAATCTTACTGCTGTACACAATGCCATTCTGGCAGGGAAAATAAACGCAGCGGCTGCTGTAAAAGAAGGCGGCATTGCAGCGCTCATCACCACTATGTGCCTTGGCAATAACCTTGGCTTTGAATTCATTAAACCTTATAATGATACAGACGGACTCTTTACCTTGCAGCCGGGCGGCATGGTGCTTGAACTTGCTGCAGGCGCAGAGCCGGAAGAACTGTTTGAAGGCCTTGATTATATGCTGCTTGGCCATACGGCTGAAAAAGCAGTTATTGCAATCAACGATGACGTTATTGAAATTGCTGCAGCAGAAAAAGCATACAGCGCTCCGCTGGAAAGCATTTTCCCGTCCAAAACTGCGGATAAAGATGACAAAGACATCGACCTGCCGCTTTACAAGGCAGAACTGCCTTTAACCGCACCGGTAACCATTGCCAAACCGCGCGTATTTATTCCGGTATTCCCGGGCATTAACTGTGAATATGATTCTGCACGCGCCTTTGAAGATGCCGGTGCAGTTGCAGAGACTTTCATTGTCCGCAACCTTACTCCGCAGGCAGTTGAAGAATCTGTTGAAACAATGGTAAAAATGATTGACAATGCGCAGATTGTTATGCTTCCGGGCGGCTTCAGTGCCGGTGACGAACCGGACGGCAGCGGCAAATTTATTGCTACTATGCTGCGCAACCCGCGCATTAAAGAAGCTATCGAACGTTTGCTGAATGACCGCGACGGTTTGATGCTCGGCATTTGCAACGGCTTCCAGGCACTTATAAAACTCGGCCTTGTGCCTTATGGCGAAATCCGTGATATGAAATCTGACAGCCCGACTTTAACTTTCAACAATATCGGCCGTCATGTATCGCAGATTGTCAATACCCGCATTGTTTCCAATAAATCTCCGTGGTTCAGCGCCGTTGAACCCGGTGAAATCCATTCCGTTGCCGTATCTCACGGTGAAGGCCGCTTCTATGCAACGGAAGAAACCATTAAAGAACTGTTTGCCAACGGACAGGTTGCAACCCAGTACGTTGATGAAAACGGCAAACCGACTATGGCAATGCCGTATAACCCCAACGGTTCTCTGTATGCTATCGAAGGCATTACCAGCCCAGACGGCAGAATTCTTGGCAAAATGGGTCATACCGAACGTTTCGTTCCCGGCCTGTTTAAAAATATCAGCGGCAATAAAGACCAGAAAATCTTTATCAGCGGCGTAAATTATTTTAAATAAAAATTAACTGATTTAAAAAAGCCATCCGGTATTTTGCCGGGTGGCTTTAATTTTTTGTGGTATAATTAATAATGTAATTTTATGTGACGGAGAGTACAATGAACCTGTTTTATATAGCCTTTGGCGGCGCTGTTGGAGCAGTGCTTCGTTATCTTACGGGAAATGCCGCTGCTAAATATTTAAATCCGCAGCTTCCGTACG
>USHB01000021.1 GCA_900554395.1 uncultured Phascolarctobacterium sp. | reverse complement strand
TTAAGTGACTCCTCAGTCTCACTCAACTTAGTTATATTTTAACTCATAATTTCTGAAAATTCAAGTTTTGATTGTTAAATTTTTACAAAATTCTGTTTAGACCAGCATACTACAATTATTAAAACCTTTGACAGCAGCCTGCCCGTAAGCTAAAATTAATAAAGATAGTTTTATAAATTTTAATAATCGGAGATGACATAATGAACACCTTTAAACTGATTAATGATTTTTTAACATTTAACGGCAGGCTTGACCGTCATGAATTTATTAAAAGATATTTAATTGTTTATATTTTGGAATATGCCGTTTTTTATTTGGGACATTATTTGAACATGCCGCTATTGGTAACCGCATCTGCTATTTTTTTGATTCCACGTATGTCATTAGCCGTAAGACGTTGTCACGATATAGGACTTAACTGGCCTAAAACTCTAGTGGTTTTGGTCAGTCTGCCCATGCAGCTGCCCTCGTTAATATCACTGGTATTTTTATGCTGGGGCAAAAGCGACCCATACCGCAACCAGTTCGGCTGATTTTGGAAGCATAGAAAAAAGTAAATCATACTTTATATAAACAGGCACAAAAAATGCGCCTGTTTATTTTTTATGTTTATATACGCAGCAACGAAAAAAGCACCCCATACTTTTTGTATGAGGTGCTTTTGTTTTGCTGTTTAATTATGTTATCTGCGTTCGCGGATACGAGCTGCTTTACCGGTGAGGTTACGCAGATAGTAGAGTTTTGCACGGCGAACAATACCACGGCGTGCAACTTCGATTTTTTCGATTCTGGGGCTGTGCAGAGGGAAAGTTCTTTCTACGCCAACGCCATAGGAAACACGGCGTACGGTGAAGGTTTCACGAACACCGCCGCCGCTGCGGGCAATAACAACGCCTTCAAACATCTGAACGCGTTCACGGCTGCCTTCAACTACCTTTACATAAACTTTTACAGTGTCGCCTGCACGAAAATCAGGGATGTCGGAACGAAGCTGTTCTTGTTCCAAAACTTCAATAATGTTCATAATTTCCTCCTCAATCATAGACGTTCATGTGCGAACACTTCACAGTGGACCGTCCGTTTTACACAAATGCTATTATATCATAGCCTGCATTAAGTTGCAAATATTTTTACAATTTTATTTTTGCCACCATGCTTCGCCTGCCAGACGGTCTAAAATAATCGCCACGGCACTGCGTACACATAAATGGTTATAATTGCTCGGCCCATAAACCGGCTCCAAAATATAATCAAAAGCCGCCATGGTTTCTTTTTCCATGCCAAAACCTGTGCCAAACAGAACCAAAAGAGGCCTGTCGCCGTTTTGCAGCATATCGCGCGCAGCCTTATAGCTGATGGTATTTGGGTAAACTCTGGCATCGGTAGTAATGGTTACAGGCTCTTTGCCAGTTTGCCTGCGCACTTCTTCAACAGCAGCCGCAATATCTGTTACATAAGCAACTCTGTCCAATGCTTCACTGCGGTCAGGATTGTAAATTCTGCCATAGCCCTGCTGCCAGTAACCGATAATTTTTTTAATAATTTCTTCCTGCGTTTTGTGCGGATGTATTAAAAAATATTTTTTTACATCGTAGGTGCGTGCTGTACGGGCTATATCGTGAATATCAAAATTCGTTACTGCCGTGGCGATTACCTTCATCCGTTTATTGTAAATCGGGTAATGCACCAGTCCTACATATAAATCAGCCATTTTCTTCACCAGCCAGTTCAGCTTTTATCTCTGCCATCAGCTTAGCGTCTGCCTTATCAAATTTTTGCGGCAGCAAATCCGGTCTGTACAGATATGTTGCCTTTAATGACTGTTTGCGGCGCCATTTGGCAATAAGCGCATGGTTGCCGCTGCGCAGAATTTCCGGCACTGTTAAGCCTTCAAATTCCACCGGACGGGTATATTGAGGATATTCCAAAAGTCCGGTTGAGAACGAATCTTCTTCTGCACTTGCCATTTTGCCAAGCACTCCCGGAATAAATCTTACTACCGCATCCATTACCATCAGTGCAGGTAATTCGCCGCCGGTAAGCACATAATCGCCAACGGAAAGTTTTTCATCAACCCAGTTAAAAATGCGTTCATCAAAACCTTCGTAATGACCGCAGACAAAAATCAAATCCTGTCCGGCATGTGCATAATCTTCAACAATACTCTGTTTTAAAGTCCTGCCGCCGGGGCACATGGCAATTACACGCGCCTCAGGCAATTCTTCCTTTGCTTTGCGGATGGCAGCCACAAAAGGCTCCGGTTTTAGTACCATGCCGGCACCGCCGCCAAAAGGGGCATCGTCAACCGTGCGGTGTTTATCATGAGTAAAATCGCGCGGATTAATGCAGCTTACGTTTAAAAGCCCTGCATCAATGCCACGCTTGACAATACTATAACCGCAAACCTGCTCAATCAGTTCCGGAAAGAGGGTTACAAACAAAAACTTCATTTTTCATCAACCCATTCCGGCAATTCAACAACAATACGGCGCTCATCAGGATTAATTTCCTTAACATGCTGTTTAAGCGCCGGCACTAAAATCTCTTTGCCGTCAGCAGTTTTTACTACATATACATCATTGCTGCCGGTGCTGATAACATCTTTCAGTTCGCCTATCTGCGCGCCGTCTGTGCCGATTACATTGCACCCCAGTAAATCCGCAACATAAAATTCGCCTTCTTCAAGTTCCGGCAAATCTTCCGTGCGGATAAAAACTTTTTTATCACGCAGCAATTCTGCTTCATTCATATTATTGACCTCACGGCACTTTACCAGCACCATTCTTTTGTGAAAGCGGGCATTTGTTAAATGCAGCGTGCGCCCATCTTCCAAAAGCAGATAATCCAAATCAAGAAACTGTTCCGGATGCTCCGTTTGAGGCAATATACGAATATCGCCCCGCACACCGTGCGGAGCGACGATTGTTCCAATACAAATTTGTTTATCCATTAATCGCGGAAGGCAATGATTTTGCCGTCTTCGGTAAGAATTTCTGCTCTTGCGAGAGCATCAAGGTCTGTACCGACAGTAACTTCCACCATGCGTTCCATTGTGCCGTGGCCGATTTCAGAGCCGATTTGCAAATCTTCGGCGCGTTTCAGCCTTGCTTCGGCTTCTGCCTTGGCAGCCTGGCGTTTGTTTCTTTCGGCTTCAATCTGATTGCGCAGAGCCGGCAGCACGCTTAAATCACCGGCAGCCTGAGCAAGTGCCTTTTTAGCCTGAAATTCAAAATGTTCGATTTCCAGATCGATATTTTTTATGGTATTTTGGACATCGCCAATAATTTTCAGTTTTAAATCTTCGGTAACTTTTGCTTTAACGGCAACAGGCACCTTAACCAACATTTTATCCATTATCAGCCCATCCTTTAGACGATTTCTACAATCACTTTTACATTCTCACGGGTAGCAACCGCTTTCATAACAGTACGGATTGCTTTGGCAATACGGCCTTGTTTACCGATAACCTTGCCCATATCTTCAGGAGCAACATGGAGGCGGAGCACCGTAGTTGTACCGGTGGTTTCCTCCTCCACTACTACTGCAGACGGATTGCTGACCAAAGACTTGGCCATAACTTCTACCAATTCTTTCATGTCAATCACGCCTCATTTCATTTTGCTTTAGATTCAGCATATTTTTTCATGATACCACCTTTGCTGAAAAGGTTTTTAACGGTATCGGTCGGCTGTGCGCCTTTAGCCATCCAGGAAAGAGCTTTTTCCTCATCAATTTTAACGTTAGCCGGTTCAGTGGTGGAATCGTAGTAACCGATGCTTTCAATGATACGGCCGTCACGCGGAGAACGGGAATCAGCAACAACAATACGGTAGAAAGGAGCTTTTTTAGCGCCCATGCGTTTTAAACGGATTTTTACTGCCATTTTTATTTCACCTCCTCCAGTTGGATTAAATATTTATTAGTGCATAAAAGGAAGCTTAAAGCCGCCTTTTGAAGCAAACTTAGCCATGCCGCGCATTTGTTTCATCATCTTTTTGCTTTCTTCAAAGTTTTTGAGAAGCTTGTTGACATCTTGCACGCGCATGCCGCTGCCTGCTGCTATGCGTTTGCGCCTGCTGCCGTTGATGATTTCCGGATTGCGGCGTTCCTTAATGGTCATCGACTGGATAATTGCCTCGACGTGGGTAAATTCTTTTTCATTTACCTCAGCATCGCGCAGTTTCTGGGCTATGCCGCCCATGCCCGGCAGCATGCCGAGAATGTTTTCCAGTGGACCAAGTTTTTTAATCTGCTGCATCTGTTCAAGGAACTGCTCAAGCGTAAATTCGTTTTTGCGCAGTTTCTTTTCCATCTCCAGCGCTTTTGCCATATCGGTAGTGGACTGTACCTTTTCGATAAACGTCAGGATATCGCCCATGCCGAGGATACGGGAGGCCATACGGTCCGGGTAAAACGGTTCGAGGGCATCAAGTTTTTCGCCCATGCCGACAAATTTTACCGGACGACCTGTTACTGCTTTTACTGAAAGCACAGCGCCGCCTCTGGCATCGCCATCCAGCTTGGTAACAATAAGTCCGTCAATGCCGAGGTCATTATTGAAACTTTCGGCAACGGTTACTGCATCCTGACCGGTCATGGCATCAACTACCAGCAAAATTTCATGCGGCGAAACAGCCGCTTTAATATCGCGCAGCTCACCCATCAGTTCTTCGTTGATGTGCAGGCGGCCCGCGGTATCTATAATGACGGTATCGTAATTCATGCTGTGGGCTTTTGCCATTGCTTCTTTGGCAATTTCCACAGGCGATACCTGGTCACCCATTGTAAACACGGGAATGTTAAGCTGCTCGCCCAGCACCTGTAATTGCTTAATAGCAGCCGGACGGTAAACGTCGCCTGCAACCAGCATGGGGTGTTTGCCTTTTTTGCGCAGCATATTTGCCAGCTTGCCGGCTGTAGTAGTTTTACCTGCGCCCTGCAAACCAACCAGCATAATTACCGTCGGCGGCTTGGAAGCAACCACAAGTTTGCTCTGAGTGCCGCCCAAAAGCCTGGTCAGTTCTTCGTTAACGATTTTTATAATCTGCTGTCCCGGAGTCAGCCCTTCGTTGACAATTTCGCCAACAGCGCGCTCGCGGATTGTAGCTACAAAATCCTTAACAACTTTAAAGTTAACGTCCGCCTCCAAAAGCGCCATACGCACTTCACGCAGCGGAGCCTTTAAATCATCTTCAGTTATTTTTCCGGTAGAACGGAACATCCTTATCGCTTTTTGTAAGCGGTCGGATAAATTTTCAAAAGCCATTTTTACCTGCCTTCGGTTTCAAAATCCGTTAAAAGATTTTTTAACCTGTTAAGTAACTCTTTATCTTCTGTTTTTATATATTCATCAAGCAGCCTGCATGCTTTGGCGTGCAGTTCTTCCTGCCTGTTTTCACGCTCCAGCAGCTTCATTTTTGTTTCATATCGTTCCAAAAGCTGCTCTACACGGTGGATTAAATCGTGTACGGCCTGCCTTGATACATCAAGTTCAGCGGCTATTTCTGCCAGTGAAAGGTCATCACAGAAATACAGTTCCATGCAGCTTTGCTGCTTTGCCGTTAAAAGCGGGCCATAAATATCATACAGCCTGCCAAGGCGTATTCTCTGCTGAAAACTGTCAATCTGCATAATATAACCGTACCTTCTTAATCAAGTCAACGTATGTATTATACATAAAGCGGGAAGCTGTGTCAAGTGTTTTTACTTGTCAGTGTTAAATAATGCGTCAACAAATTTTTCCGGTTCAAACGGACGGAAATCCATAATGCCTTCGCCGATGCCAATCCATTTAACAGGCAGCCCGAGTTCTTCGCGGATAGCGATAACCACGCCGCCTTTGGCAGTGCCGTCAAGTTTTGTAAGCACTACGCCGGTAACGTTTGCCGTTTCGGTAAACACTTTTGCCTGCGTAATAGCGTTCTGTCCGGTAGTGGCATCAAGAACCAAAAAGGTTTCGTGCGGCGCATCAGGTTCTTCGCGTTGAATTACGCGGTGGATTTTTTCAAGTTCGTTCATTAAATTGGCTTTATTATGCAAACGTCCTGCGGTATCAATAAACAATATATCCGCCTTGCGGGCTATGGATGCTTTCATGGCATCATATACAACCGCCGCCGGGTCAGCGCCCTCGGCATGTTTAATAACGTCACAACCTGCGCGCTTGCCCCAGATTTCAAGCTGTTCGGAAGCGGCGGCGCGGAATGTATCGGCAGCGGCAATCATTACTTTGTAGTTAAACAGATGGAAATAGTTGGCAAGTTTGCCGATAGTAGTGGTTTTGCCAACGCCATTTACGCCAACAACCAGAATAACAGTCGGTGAACCGCTAAGCCTGGTGCGCTGGCCTTCTTCGGTAAGCATGTTAACCAAATATTTTTTCAGGAAAGGCACAACGTCCTCCGTGCCTTTAATTTCTTTTTTGCGCGCAGCCTGACGCACAGCTTCAATAAGTTTTTCCGTGGTTTTTGCGCCAACATCCGCACTTAACAAAATCATTTCCAGTTCATCAAGAAAATCATCGTCAATTTCGGCAGACATGCCAACCAAAACTTCAATGCGTTCAGTAAAATTCTTTCTCGTTTTGGTCAGGCCGTCTTTTAATCTTTCAAAAAATCCCATCTTCCTACTCCTTTTCCGTCAGTTTTACAGATAATAATTTAGAAACACCGGATTCTTCCATGGTTACGCCGTGCAAAACATGTGCGGCTTCCATGGTGCCTTTGCGGTGAGTAATTACAATAAACTGCGTGTTTTCGGCGTATGCCGATAAAAAATGTGCAAAACGGTCTACGTTTGCTTCATCAAGCGCTGCGTCAATTTCATCCAAAATGCAGAACGGAGCCGGGCTGTAACTTAAAAGCGCAAATAAAAGGGCAATTACCGTCAGCGCCCTTTCGCCGCCGCTTAACAAAAACAGGCTTTGCAGTTTTTTGCCCGGAGGCTGCACTTCAATATCAATGCCGCTGTTTAAAACATCTGCCGGGTCAGTAAGTTTTAAATAAGCCGTACCGCCGCCAAACAGTTTAACGTAACATTCCGAAAAATAAAGGTTTATTTTGGCAAATGCTTCCTTAAACCGTTTGCTCATGCCGGAATTTATCTCACTGATAACGCTTTCAAGATTATTTTTCGCTTCTGCCAAATCGTCATACTGTTTCTGCAAAAACTCAAAACGTTCCTTAACGGCTGCATACTGCTCAATAGCAGCTGCGTTAACAGGCCCGAGTTCATCAATTCTCCTTTGCAGGCTTAATTCCTGCCTGCGCAAGGCATTATCGGCAATATCAAGCAGCGTTTCTGCATGTGCTTCTTCTAAAGTAAGCCCATAATCAGTATGCAGTTGCTGCAAAACATGTTCATATTCCGCATTTTGCTTAACGCTTTCAAGTGCAGCCTGGTTGCGTTTTTTTTCTGCATACTCAAGTGCTTTCTGCGCTGCAGCGAGCGCCAGTACAGCGGCTTCCTGCCGCGCGGCAATAGCAATCCTTTGCGCAGTAAATTCTTCCCTGCCGCCGCTGATAGCGCTAAGTTCGCCCATTAAAATTTCTGTACGCTTTGCAAGTTCCGCTTTTTGCGCTGTACTTTCGGCTATCGCATTTTCAAGGTTTTGCTGTTCATTTTCGTTGCCCAGCACTTCACGCTGCAAACGTTCCATCTCGCCGTCTAACTGGCGCATCCGTTCCGCCATAAGCGTTGTTTTGGCGGTAGTTGCCTCACTTTCAACACGTGCATCCTGCAACTGGCGCCGTACGCTTTCCAGCCCGGCGGTTTCTGCCTGCATTTTTTTCTGCAATGCATCCAGCCTGCTTTTACTTTCAGAATCTTCTTTTTCTATTTCCGCAAGCTGCGGTTTTAAAGCCTGCAATGTTTCCCTTGCCGCTAAATATTCCTGCCCCAATGCATTGCGGTCATCCAAAAGCACTTCCAAATGTTGGGCAAGACGCTGTTTTTCCGCTTCGGAGCGGCTTAACGCCGATACTGTTTCCGCACGGCGCACGGCATATTTTTGCAGTTCTGCCTTTAAGGTATTTTCTTTTTCGGCATAGCCTTTTAAAATTTCTTCGGAACTTTCTACCTGCTCCTGATACCCGAGCAGTTCTTTATGCAGAATACTTTCCTGCTGTTGCAGCGCTTCTATCTCTTTTGTACGCGATAAAAAGCCTGCTTCTTTTTGCTGCCTGCTGCCGCCGGTAAGCGAACCGCCGGCGTTTACCACATCGCCCTGCAAGGTAACGGCACGCAGACGGAATCCGCTTTTGCGTGCAGCCGCAAGTGCTGAATCCATATCCTGCGCTATAAGCACGCGCCCAAGCAAAAACTTAAATACTTTTGCAACTTCCGGCTTGCAGCTTACAAGTTCATCAGCAAAGCCAAGCACTCCCGGCAAATTTTTCAGCTGTTCATCTTCCGCCTTACGCGGATAAGTTTTTATGGTATCCAGCGGCAAAAAAGTTGCCCTGCCGTATTTATGCTGTTTTAAATAATTGATAGCTGCTTTGGCGGCATTAGCATCCTGCATAACAATGTTCTGTGCTGCTGCGCCAAGAGCTGTTTCAACAGCGGTTACATATTCTGCTTCAACATTTATCAATTCGGCAGCCACGCCAATAACTTTACCGCTCCACGCCTCTTGCGCGCGGATAACCGCCTTAACACCATAACCAAAGCCTTCATACGCCTTCTGCATATTGTTAAGTACGTTCTGACGGCTCTCCAGTGCCGTAATACGGCGCTGGCAATCGTTATACTGCTGATGCACACCGTTTAATATTTTATTTTCAGCTGCCGCTTTCTGCGCCAGTTCCGCACTGCTGCGCTGCGCAAGCTGAATGTTGTTTTCCAAATCAGCCTGTGTTTCCAGCAACCCGCGGTATTCTTCCTCGCATTTTTGCAGCCCGGCTTCATTTTCTTCTATGTTCTTTTTTAATACCTCACGCCTGCGCATGCGCTGTTCCTGTTCCTGCTCAAGCATGCGTATTTTATTGCGCAAATCTACCATTTTACGCATGGTATCAAATGCAGCGTCTTTCAAGCCTTCTGTTTCCTGCTGCGCCTGCTGCACAAGGGCTTCTTTATCCTGCTGCTCTTTGGTTAATTTGTCTACCAAAAAACGGGCAGCGGTTTGTTTCTTTTCAAGTACATCATATTCGTCTGTTAAGGTCGCAAGCTGCTGTTCAAGCCCTTCAACCTGCTGTTCAAGTTTATTGTTCTGCAAAGCCAGGCGTTCTCCGGCCTTTTTATTTTGCAAAATACGTTCTTCCAAAACAGCGCTCTGTCCGCGCACTTTCTCAAGCGCTGTTTCCCTGGTTTTTATATCGTCCTGCAATTTGTTGTAACGTTCGCTTAAAGCATCAGCTTCCTGCTGAAGCTGTGCGCACAAAGCCTGCTGTTTGCCAGCAGCAGCGGCATTTTCTGCCACATCCCGTTCCAGTGCCGCATCTTTTTCAGCCTGCTGTTCACGCGCAGCCGTAAGCACATCTATTTTGCGTACAAACTGCGTTAAACGGCATGTACGCAGTTCTCCGGCCAGTATATTATACTGCTCTGTTTTGGCTGCCGCTTCTTTTAACGGCTCCAACTGTGATTCAACTTCACTTTTGATATCGTTAATACGCGTCAGATTCGCCGCCGTATCATCCAAACGCCGTGCAGCATCTTTTTTGCGCAAACGGTATTTTACAATGCCTGCCGCTTCTTCAAACAAAGTACGGCGGTCTTCGGCCCTGCTGTTTAAAATTTCATCAATTTTATTTTGCCCTATAATAGAAAGTGAGCCGCGCCCCAGGCCAGTATCGGCAAACAAATCAACAATATCTTTTAAACGGCAGTTCTTTTTATTAATTGCATATTCGCTGTCGCCATCGCGGAAAACACGGCGCGTAATGCTTACCTCGTCAAAATCAAGGCCGAGCCTGTGGTCGCTGTTGTCAAAATTGAGCGTAACTTCTGCGACACCAAGCGCACGCCTTTTGCTGCTGCCGCTGAAAATAACGTCTTCCATTTTGCTGCCGCGCAGATATTTGGCGCTCTGCTCGCCGAGAACCCAGCGTACAGCATCGGAAATATTACTTTTGCCGCTGCCATTTGGCCCGACGATTGCCGTTATGCCGCTGCCAAAATCAAGCTCAATTCTATCGGCGAAAGATTTAAAACCGTAAGCCGAAAAAGATTTTAAATGCACATAATCACCCGTTCCAAAAATCTTAATACTTTATTTTATCATATTTTGTAATTATTGTCTTGCATGCATTAAAATATACGGTTTTAAAAACATAAAATACGGAAGCAGTATCTCTATGATAATGCTGCTTCCGTATATTTAAAATGTTTCAATTTTATTCCGGCACCTGTACCTGCACCGTTAAAATATTTTCAATAGCAAGGGCAACGCCGTCATTATCGTTGCTTGCCGTTATTAATTTGGCGCGCTGCTGCACCTGCGGTTTGGCATTGGCAACAGCAACGCCGATGCCCGCGTTTTCAATCATGCTTAAATCATTATTGGAATCGCCGATACACATAATTTCATCCGGCTTAATGCCGAAACTTTCAGCAAGCTGTTTAACAGCCTGCCATTTATTAACGCCCGGTTCCATCAGTTCCAGATAATTATCTTTGGAACTTGTTACATCAACCCTGTCTTTAAAAGTTTCAGCAACCTCTTTCCATGTTGCTTCAAAAGTATCGCTTGTTGTCATCAGCAGCATTTTATTCGGCGCTTCGGTAATATTATAAATATCTTCGCCAAGCGCTACCGGCTGAATGCCGGAAATTTCCGCATAACGGCGTGAATATTCGTTTTCTTCCTTAACATACAGTTTATCGTTGATGTAAACCTGTACATAATGGCCTTTTTGTTTAACGTAATCAAGCAAGGCAAGCGCAGTTTCCAGTTTTAACGGATGGTTCACATAAACCTTGCCGCTGAGCGCGCCCTTTACCAACGCACCATTATAAGAAACAAGCGGTACATCAAGCCCCAGTTTTTGTGCATACGGCTGCATGGAGCAATACATGCGCCCGGAGGCCAGCGTGAAAACAACACCTGCCTCAATAGCTTTTTTGATGGCTGCTTCGTTGCGCGGAGAAATCTGACGTTCATTATTTAAAAGTGTATCATCCATATCACTGGCAATAAGTTTTATCTGCATGGCATAATCCCTTCCTTATACAATTATAATTTTATTATACCATATTGCAGCCACAAAAGGCTTTGCTTTTATATGCGGCTCAAGTATAATAATAACAACACTATTTTTAGGCGGGAGAATTATGTTTGAAGATTTTTTAAAACGTATGTCCAAAGATTTTGGCGCAACAATGTTTTTAATAAGCGTGCCTGTGGTAATGGCAGTAGCAGGTATTTTAGGCTACACACTGCTTGGAATGTTCGGCTTTGACGATTATGCTTTCAGGCTGGCATGGGGATGTGCAATTATTGCCGGTGCAATTTTTGCTTATAGCTGGAATAATTTTTTAAATCCCAAAGACAAATAAAAAATAACCGGCACTGCCCTTTCAGGCAAATGCCGGTATTTTTTATTGTCCGTTCAAAAGTTTTGCTGCTTTAATTAAGTCCCCAAGGGTATAATTTTCTATGCTGTCTGCAGTTTCTGCCATATCCGCTTTGGGACGGATGGCTGGTGTGCCGTATAAAAGCGAGTCAGTTTCTACTTCAAAAAGATTTGTAAGTTGGTTA
>USHB01000020.1 GCA_900554395.1 uncultured Phascolarctobacterium sp. | reverse complement strand
AAGCAAATTTTCCCAACCGCCTATTACAATCCGCCCGCCGTTTTCAGCAAGCATTTTTTTTAAATCTGCGTCAACTTCATGTTCAGCATCGTTATAAAGCAGCACACGTTCGCCATGGCGCGCCAAAATATCCGCTGCGCCGCAGCCGCTGATGCCGATGCCGTAAACAAGTACCGCTTTATCCAAAATTAAAATCCTCCGTTTCCGTTAAGCCAAAGCATAACGCCAAATACGCATAACAGGCAGCTTGCCGCAAAAAAACGTTTAACTATTTTGGTTTCTTTCCAGCCGCCAAGTTCAAAATGATGATGAATCGGCGTCATGCGGAAAATACGTTTGCCGCCGGTAAGGCGGAAATAAGTAACCTGCATGATAACAGAAGTTGCTTCCATAACGTAAATGCCGCCCAAAATTACCAGCAAAAGCTCTGTATGCGTTAATAATGCCAGCGATGCCACGCCGCCGCCAATAGCAAGTGAACCCGTATCGCCCATAAATACTTTGGCCGGATAATGATTAAACAGCAAAAAGCCGAGGCACGCACCGGTAATTGCCAGTGCAAATACACTCAAATCAAAATGCCCGGTGTTATAGGCAATAAAAGCATAGGCAACAGTTACAGGCACGGTAACGCTTGCAGCAAGGCCGTCAAGCCCGTCTGTAAGGTTAACGGCATTAGTTGTGCCGACAAGCAGTAAAAACACCAGCACATAATACAGCCAGCCCAAAGGCAGCATATATTCCGTGCCGGGAATTGCAATGCTCAAATCGCCCTGCACATGGGTTTCAATATAATAAACATACGCGCCTGCCAGAACGAACTGCATAAAAAACTTTTGTGCAGCCGTTAAGCCAAGGTTGCGTTTCATAACAACTTTAATATAATCATCCACAAAACCAATAAGCGCATGCCCGAAAGTTAAAAGCAGGGCAATGCACAGTGCCGGTGTAAAATTGCACCATACGGCAACGGCAACAACCATCGCCAGCAGCATCATAATGCCGCCCATAGTCGGCGTACCGCTTTTTTTCATATGTTCTTTGGGTCCACATTCACGGATGCTCTGCCCGAAGTTAAGTTTATGCAAAAGAGAGATAAAGCTGCTGCCGGTAACGGCGCATACAGCAAATGCCGTAGCCAGCGCGCCTAAAAGAATTATCATAGGTTATTCAACACTCCGTAATTATTTTTTCAAAACAAGGTCAATCAATCCATCTACCTGCATGGAGTGAGAACCTTTCAGCAAAATTATATCATTATTGCGTACGATGCCGCTCAAAATTTTGGCAGCTTCTGTACGGTTCTGGCAAATAAAGGTTTTTACGCCGCCTTTTTGCGCCGCTTTACCGGTATTAACTGCTTCTTTGCCATAGGTTATTAAAATGTCCACGCCTTCTGCCGCAGCCATTTCGCCAACTTCTGTATGTGCAGAAACCGAAAGTTGCCCCAGTTCCAGCATATCGGCAAGCACTGCCACTGCCCTCCCGCCTTTGGCTGCTTTTACGGCGTGCAGGGTTTTAAGCGCACTTGCCATAGAAGCAGGGCTGGCGTTATAGGCATCGTTAATAACAGTTACAGCACCAAGCTGCACAATTTCCTGGCGTTTGCCTGTAAGTTTTACATTTTTTAAAGCCAGTTTAATCTGTGCCAATGGAACATTAAAAGTTACTGCTGCTGCAACAGCCGCCAAAGCATTATACACATTATGTTCACCAAGCAAAGGTAATTCTATATGCTCGCGCTCTCCGGTTTTAGTGCATACACAGTCAAATTCGCTGCCGCCAGCATTAAGCACAATGTTTTCTGCATACACGTCTGCATTTTTACCGCAGCCGTAAGTTAAAACCTGCGCAGCAGTTTTTTCCGCCATCCGGCATACAAATTTATCATCTGCATTTAATACTGCAAATTGCTGTTCCGTTAATCCTTCCACAATTTCGCCTTTGGCTTTGGCAATATTTTCCATGCTGCCCAAAAGTTCCATATGTGTTTCGCCTACATTCGTTACAACGGCAACATCCGGGCTTGCCAAACGGCAAAGAGCTTCAATCTGTCCCAAACCGCGCATACCCATTTCCACAACGGCAATTTCCGTATCCAGGGTAATATTCAGCAATGTTTTGGGCAAACCTATTTCGTTATTAAAATTAGCTTCTGTTTTTACAACATTATATTTCTGCGCCAGGCAGGCGGCAATTAAATCTTTGGTAGATGTTTTGCCATTAGAGCCTGTTACGGCAACAACCTTTAAATTTTTCTGTTTATCGCGCCATGCTTTGGCAATAAGCTGATAGGCTTTTAATGTATCATCAACTTTAACTGCAATAGCATTTTGCGGCAAACCTTCAACATCATGGCTTATTACAACGCCTGCTGCACCAAGTTCAAGGGCTTTTAGGCAATAATTATGTCCGTCAAAATTTTCGCCGCTTAAAGCTACAAAAAGTTCGCCTTTTTTTATGCTGCGGCTGTCGGTATTAATGCCGCTGAACTCTGTTTCTGCTGAATTTTGGCAGCTTCCTCCGGTTGCAGCCAGTATTTCCTGCAAATTAAGCATTTTATCACCTTTTATTCTGCCAATATTCCTGCACCACTTCGCGGTCATCAAAGTGGATTGTTTCGTGGCCGATAATCTGATAATTTTCGTGGCCTTTGCCGGCAATAAGCACTACGTCATCAGCGGCAGCATGTTCCAGCGCATAGTTAATTGCTTCGCGCCTGTCGCTTAAACGCACGCTTGTTTTGCCTGCCGGTATATTCTGCAAGGCAGTTTCAATCTCATCAATAATCAGTTCCGGGTCTTCCGTGCGCGGGTTATCAGAAGTTACAACAACGTTATCTGCCAAATCAAGCGCAATTTTACCCATAATCGGGCGTTTTTTATTGTCGCGGTCGCCGCCGCAGCCAAATACAACCCAAAGTTTGCCTTTTGTAATGCCGCGTGCGGTTTTCAGTACGTTTTCAAGTCCGTCCGGAGTATGGGCATAATCAACAATAACTGTATACGGCTGCCCTGCTTCTACCAGTTGGAAACGTCCGGGCACACCGTCGAACCCATCCAGAACATCCATAATTATTTCCGGTGCAATCTTTTCTGCCAGCATTGCGCCAACGGCAGACATTACATTATACACGTTAAATTCGCCGGTAATTTTCAGCACCAAATCCATATCGCAGGCAGGCGTATGCAGCTTAAGCGCCATTTGTTTTGCCTGCACATCAAAACTTACAGGATAAATATCATAATCTTTGCTTTCGCCATAGGTAATTACCGGCACTCTGGTACGTTCTGCAATAACTTTGCTGCTTGGGTCATCCATGTTCAGCACCGCAGTTTTGCCTTCTTTATTGCCGTCAGTTAAATGTTCAAACAGCAGGCTTTTGGCATCGCGGTAATTTTCAAAGGTTTTGTGGAAATCCAAATGGTCCTGTGTAATATTGGTAAGCACCGCCGTATCGTATTCAATGCCGGCAACACGTCCTAATGCCAGAGCATGGCTCGATACTTCCATTACTACATAATCACAGCCGCGCTGCTGCATTTTATACAAAGTTTTCTGCAAATCAACAACATCCGGAGTTGTATTATGAGATACGGTTTCTTCATCTTCTATCATAATGTTGATAGTGCCAATCATGCCTACTTTATATCCTGCTTTGCGCAGAATAAGGCGGATAATATTGGTGGTTGTGGTTTTGCCGTTAGTTCCGGTTACGCCAATCATGCGCATTTTTTTGCCGGGATAATCAAAAAAATAAGGGGTCACTAATTCCATGGCCCTTCTTGTATCGCTGACTTTAACAAGCGTCATACCTGCCGGGCATTCAACATCGTCTTCAACAATCGCCGCCACAGCGCCTTTTTCGCTTGCCTGTTTTAAAAATTTATGCCCGTCCACAGTTGCGCCTTTCAGGCAAATGAACAAACTTCCCGGCACAACAATGCGGGAATCGGCAGTTATATCGGTAATGGTTTTGCCTGCTTCGCCCATAACTTCAGCATTAGGCAGCAACTTCAGCAAATCCTGCAAATTCTTTTCCATCCGGATACCTCCAAAAGTGAAACGGCAGCCTTAATACACTCAGGCTGCCTCCCATAAAATTTTATATTATTATACCATATATCGCAATAGAAGGCTATGATTTTTACTTCGCATAAGCATAACCATCATAAGCAATTTTTCCTTTATCTGCCTTAACATAAATGTTATTGCGCGCCACCTGCATGCCAAGCTGCTTTTCGGCAATAGAAGTAATCCGTTCAGGCCCTTTAAGTTCTTCAACTACAATGCGCACTTCACTGTTTTCCAGCATCAAGGCCGCTTCCTGCTGTTTTAACGCAACAAGTTCATTGCTTTTGCTTATTAAACATTCGCTGCGTACAACGCAGGCAAAATAAGTTGCCAGCACAATGCTTGCCACAACAAAAAGTCTACGTCTCAACAGCTTGTAATTATGCTGCTTTGGTTTTTGAACGCGCACATTCTGCTGGTTATTATATTGTTCTTCTTCATTTATTTCCCATGCATATTCATCATATTTTCTGGCTAACATGGCGCTTTCCTCCAAATATATAGTCAGCACTTCTCGGCATAACGCAGCCTTGCACTGCGCGCACGCGGATTTTCTTCAACTTCCGCTGCCGAAGGCACAATATTTCCAACTTTTTTTAACTGCGGTTTTCTGCCGCATACACATACCGGAAACTGCGGCGGGCAAATACAGCCTTTGGCAAGTGATGCAAAAGTCTGTTTTATAATTCTGTCCTCTAATGAATGGAAAGTTATTACGCCGATTCTGCCGCCAGGTTTAAGGCGGGATACAGCTTCTTCCATTGTTTTCTGCAAAATTCCCAGTTCATTATTTACTTCAATCCTCAGCGCCTGAAAAGTACGTTTTGCCGGATGCGGCCCGTCCATTCTTGCACCTTTGGGTATAGCTTTTTTTATAATATCCACCAGTTCAAATGTAGTGGCAATATGTTTATTTTTACGTTCTGCAGCAATAAATTCCGCAATGCGTTTGCTCCAGCGTTCTTCGCCGTAACGGTGGATAATATCAGCCAAATCAGCTTCGCTGTAATTATTGACAATATATTCAGCGTTTAATTCAGCGCTTTTATCCATACGCATGTCCAGAGGACCGTCGTGCATATAAGAAAAACCGCGCTCAGGCGTATCTAACTGATAACTTGAAACGCCCAAATCAAAAAATATACCGTCAATCTGTTCTATATTAAGACTGTCCAGCACGCTGCCGAAATCCTTAAAATTGCTTTTAACCGTTGCTACTTTGCATTTGCATGGCGCTAAACGAATTTTAGATGCGGCAATGGCATCTTCATCCTGGTCAATGCCGATAAGCATGCCGTTTTCATCAAGCTGCGAGGCAAAGCCAAAAGAATGCCCAGCACCGCCCATCGTGCAATCCACATAAATGCCGTTTTTATCGGTTATCAGCCATTTTACGCTTTCTTCAAGCAAAATGCTTTTATGTTTAAACTCATTTGCCATTTTAAATACCTATATTCATATCGGCAAGCTGTGCCGCAACCGCATCAGCATCTGCCGCATTGGCTTCATTATATTCCTGCCAGCGTTCTGCCGACCAGATTTCAGCCCTGCTGCCTACGCCGACAATAACAGCGTTTTTGTCAAGCCCTGCAAATTCACGCAGGTTTGCAGGCAAAAGCACGCGTCCCTGTTTATCGCATTCCACTTCAGCAGCGCCGCTGAAGAAAAACCTTGCAAAAGTACGTGCATTGCTGTTGGTCATCGGCAAAGCATTAAGTTTTACTTCCAGCTTGTGCCATTCTTCTTTGTCATATACAAACAGGCAGCCATCCAAACCTTTGGAAAGTATAAAATTGCCGCCAAGGTCATCGCGGAGTTTTGCGGGCATAAAGAGACGGCCTTTTGCGTCAATAGTATGCTGATATTCACCCATTAACATGATGGCATTCTCCTCCCTTTTTCCCCACTTTACACCATTATAACCCACTCTAAGTAAAAAAACAACAATTTTAGGCATATTAATGCAAATTTTTGCACATTAATGCATTGCCGCAAAGATTTTTAAGCAAAGTTACCCTAAAGCAACTTTTATTTTCGGAAAACTGTGGTATAATATAAAAGCCGAAGGGCAAAAAGTAAAACATTTTGCATTTATGCGTTAAGGAGGATTTTTTATATGCTTACCAAAGATACCGGCATCATTGACGCCGTTCAGAACCATCCCGAAATTTTAGAAGTATTTGCCGAATACGGCCTTGGCTGCGTAGGCTGCATGGCTTCCCACTTTGAAAGCATCGGCCAGGGTGCCGCTGCACACGGCATTGATGTTGACGCTTTTATTGCCGACTGCAACAAAGCCATTGAAGCTGCAAAAAAATAAAACCGCAGTTTAAACTACGGTTCCTTTAAAATTCAATAATGTTTTAAACAGCAGGTTTGCTTTTACGGCAAACCTGTTTTTTTCTTGCACTTTTAACCAATCAACATATATACCGGCAGGATTTTATTTTTATCTGCCGAAATTTTAAATTAAACAAACATAAATTTACACAGCATGGGAAGTGATTGGTTATGCAGCAGTTTTTCAGTAAATTACAGCTTACCAAAAAACAGTGGTATATTGCCGCTGCCGTTATTGCCGCAGGGCTTGTTTACCACTTTGCCGGAGCTGTCATCAATAAGCCGCAGCCGGCAGAATCAATTCCTTATGTACGCACTGTAACCGCCGGTACGGAAGCAGCGCAGAACTATCTTGTTTATCCCGGCGAAGTGCGCGGACGCTATGAAAGTAATCTTGCCTTTCAGGTAAGCGGCAAAATCATCAGCCGCAACGTAAATTTAGGCGACGAAGTACACGCCGGTGATGTTTTAATGGAAATCGACCCGCGCGATATTGAAGAAAGCGTTAATGCAGCCCGCGCCGGTCTTGCTTCCGCCAATGCAAATTTTCTGCTTGCCAGCGATAATGAAAAACGTTACCGCTCGCTGCTTGCAAGCGGAGCTGTAAGCCAGGCAGTATATGACCAGTACAGTACGCAGCTTAAAGCTGCCCAGGCAACGCTTGAACAGGCAGAAGCGCAAATGCAGTCTGCACTGAACCAGCTTAATTATACACGCCTTACAGCCGGGCATGACGGCGTAATCTCCTCCATCAGCGGCGAAGTTGGACAGGTTGCCGCAGCCGGCACTCCGGTAATAACGCTTGTCCGCAAAGGCGAAAAAGAAGTACGCATTTACATACCCGAAAACAATTTAGCTGATATTTCAGCTGGGCAAAGTGCGCAAATAACCTTTTGGGCACTGCCCGATGTTGCCGTCAGCGGGCACATACGCGAAATTGCCCCTATGGCCGACCCTGTAACACGCACTTATCAGGTTTGCGTGGCAATCGAAAATATGCCGCCGCAAGTGCAGCTTGGCATGACGGCCAAAGTACATTTTAACGACGGCAGCGAAAATATGCTTATCCTGCCCAAAGCAGCCATTTACCAAACGGATGATACGCCGCAGGTCTGGATTGTAAAAAATAGCCATGTTGAACTTGTGCCGGTAGAAATTGCCGGTTATGAAAATAACAGCATTATTATTAAAAGCGGTGTGCAAAACGGTGATGTTATAGTTACCGGCGGCGCAGCCAAACTCACTCAGGGGCAGGAAGTACGCTTGGAAGGTGATGCGCAATGAAAAAAGGCAACCTCGCATCGTGGAGCATTACGCACCGGCAGATAATTTACTTTTTTATGTTTTTATGCCTTGTAGCAGGCATTTACAGCTATAACACCTTAGGGCGCGCGGAAGACCCCAGTTTTACCGTTAAGCAGATGGTAATTTCGGCAGCGTGGCCCGGCGCTACTGCGCAGGAAATGGAAGAACAGGTTGCCGATAAACTTGAAAAACAAGCACAGGCTTCCAGTGATATTGATTATATTACAAGCTATTCACGCCCCGGAATTTGCGTTGTCAATGTATATTTAAAGGAAGATGTCGATAAAGAAGATGTGCGCCCGCACTGGCTGGAGCTGCGCAATATGATTAACGACATTAAAGATGACCTGCCGCAAGGCGTATACGGCCCGTATTTCAACGACCGTTTTGATGATGTTTACGGCAATATTTACGCGCTTACTTCTGATAGTTTCAGCTATGAAGATATGCGCCGCAAAGCCGAAGAAATAAAACGTATATTTTATACCGTTCCGGATGTCAAAAAAGTAGAACTTATTGGCGTACAGCCGGAAAAAATTTATCTGGAAGTATCCAACAATAAACTTGCCCAGCTTGGCATACCGCTTGATACACTGGCAGCAGCCATTCAGGCGCAGACAGCCATGGTTCCTGCCGGCATGAGCGAAACACCGGACGATAATGTTTACCTGCGCCTTACAGGCATGCCGGATGCAGTTGAAAACATTGCCTCTCTGCCCATACAGGCAAACGGGCACGTATTCCGTCTTGGCGATATCGCTCAGGTAAAACGCGGCTATGCAGACCCGCCCGAGCCAAAATTTTTATTCAACGGGCAGCCTGCCGTTGGCATTGCCTTATCAATGGAGGACGGCGGCAACAACATCCGCCTTGGCGAAAATTTAGCCAATACTATTACGCAAATTACTGCGCAGCTTCCACTCGGTTTTGAACTGCACCAGGTAGCCAACCAGCCGGAAGTTGTAAAAAATTCCATTGATGAATTTACGCAGAGCCTTAAAGAAGCCGTTATTATTGTACTGGCAGTCAGCCTTATCAGCTTAGGGCGCCGCTGCGGCTATGTAATTTCCGTCTGCATTCCGCTGGTATTGCTGGGTACTTTTATCGGCATGTATGCACTCGGCATTGATTTGCACAAAGTATCGCTCGGCGCGCTGATTATTGCGCTCGGCATGCTTGTTGATGATGCTATCGTTGTTGTAGAACTTATGGAAATTAAACTGGCCGAAGGCTGGGAACGAAAAAAAGCTGCAAGTTATGCCTTTGAAACCTGCGCTATCCCGCTTTTAACCGGCACTGTTATTACCTGCATCGGGTTTACGCCCATTTATTTTTCCAAAGGCAATGTAGGCGAATTTGCCGGAAGTTTATTCATCGTTATCAGCCTGGCGCTGATGCTTTCGTGGGTAGTATCGGCAACGGTAGCACCTGTACTAGGCTACGAATGGGTACATCCTAAAAAAATTGCCGAAGGCAGTGCCTATACAACTCCGTTCTACCAAAAATTCCGCAGCCTTCTTGTCTGGGCACTGGCACACCGCGCCATCGTTATAACACTTACCGTAGGCGCCTTTTTCGGCTCACTGTTCTTAACAAAATTTATAGATAAAGAATTTTTCCCTCCCTCTGTACGCCCCGAACTTTTGGTTGAAATGAATATGCCGGAAGGCAGCAGCATAAAAGCTACCGAAAAAGCAGCGCTGAAACTGACGAACATTTTAAAAAACGAGCCGGATATTTTAAATATCGGCACTTATGTTGGCGAAAGCGCTCCACGTTTTGTGCTGGTTGTAGAACCCGTTCAGCCGCGTGAAAACTATGCCCAGCTTGTCATTCTTACCAAAGATGTAGAAGCAAAAAACAGGCTTGAACAAAAAATCAACGAACTCGCAGCCCGTGAAATACCGGAAGCTGTTATTTACAGTAAATCTATCCCGCTCGGTCCGCCGTCTGCTTACCCTGTAATGCTGCGGGTATCCGCACCGACAGAAACCATGGCTAAAAAATATGCCCGGCAGGTGCGCGAAATCGCCTTGCAAAATCCAGCTGTTACCATGACACGTTTTGACTGGATGGAAAAAACTGGCGCCGTAAAAGTTGCCATTGACAACGACAAACTGCGCCAAATGGGCATCGACCGCCAGACCGTTGCAGTAGCATTGCAGGCGGAACTCAGTGGCTATACCGTAGCGCAGTACTACGAAGGCGACCAAGCTATCGACCTTGTATTCCGTCTTGACGCTGCTGACCGTGATAAAATTTCCGACCTGCGTCTGCTTTCCATTCCCACAAGTAAAGGCAGCGTACCTTTGGCACAGGTCGCAAATATCAGCTACGAGGCCGAAGATAATATGATTTGGCGGCGTAACCTGCTGCCGACCGTTACCGTAAACGCAGGCATTGCACCCGGCTACACCGGCAACGATGTAACACAGCAAATTTATAACAGCCTGGCAGATTTACGCAGCAAACTGCCGCCTGGGGCAAGCATTGAAATTGGCGGACCGCTTGAAAGCAGCAATAAAGCGCTGAACTACCTGCTTGTGCCTATACCGGTTATGTTCATCACCATGATTGTACTCTTAATGCTGCAATTAAAAGATATACGCAAGTTGTTTATAATTGTCTGCACTGCCCCGATGGGAATTATCGGCGTTGTTCTTGGGCTGCTGCTCTTTAATTCATCAATGGGCTTTTTGGCACAGCTTGGTATTCTGTCACTCACGGGCATTATTATCCGCAACTCCGTTGTGCTTATCGACCAGATTGATTTGCATTTAGCGGCAGGTATGCAGCCATATGAAGCTGTGCTGGAATCTGCCATTGTGCGTTTCCGCCCCATTATGCTGGCAGCGCTTACAACAGTGCTGGGGCTGGTGCCTATGTTTACCAATCCGTTTTGGGAATCTATGGCAGTAGCCATTGCCTGCGGACTTACCGGCGCAACGCTGCTGACCCTTGTAGTTTTACCGGTAATTTACTCATTAATGTTTAAAATAACAAAAGCGTAAAATTAATATATGTTTGTGCAGTAAATAAAACTGTAAAACAGCTCCTATAAACGCAGAAAAGCGGATGGCATAAGCCATCCGCTTTAGTTATTTTAATTTTATGCAGTTTTAAAGCACAAATTAGAAAGTGAAGATAACTTCGGACCAAATGGTCTGAGCGTCTTCGTTGTTTTCACGGCCTTCATAATCGAAATATTTAACGCCTGCAACAATGTTTTTAGCCAAAGTTACGTTAGCGCCTACTTCAAGGCCTTTGTAGCCGTCAGCAGTGCCAAGTCCGTCAGGAGCTACTGCATAGCCGCTGAAGTTGGTCGGCAGCAGGTATGTTGCATACGGACGGTCGCTGTAGTTAGCATATACGCCCCAAGAACCTACTTCGGAAGCTTTAGCGCCGCCATAGGAAAGGCCTACCAACCAGCCGTTGGTATCAGCGTCGTCAGCATTTACATAAGTTTCAGCAGCGTTATCAATAGTGCCGTTGAACCAGGAACCTCTCAGGGTCAGGTCTTTAGCGATTTCGCCGGAAAGTGCTACTTCAACAATTTCATTTTTATTGAAAGTATCAGCATTATAATAACGTACTGCGGTATCAACAGCGCCGAAAGCACCTTCAACAGCTGCTACATATACACGGTCGCCATCTTCAAGGTCAGTATCATTAGCATTACCAAAATCAGTTACACCTTTAAATGCCCAACCTTTTACCTGCCAATCGCTGCCGTAAGCAAGTTTAACACCGTCACCGCGAACATCTACTACATCAGCATTGGTGAAGTCCTGACGGCCAGCTTCTACTTTAACGCCGCCAACTTTACCGGTTACATATGCCCAGTTCAGTTTTACGTCATCAGTTGCTTCAGCATCATCAAGATACTGGTTGTTTTCAAAACGTCCGGTGTAGCTCCAATCTTCATTGATCTGACCGTTTAACATCAAACGGGTACGCAGACGGCCTTGAGAAAGACCATTGCCATCATGTTTGTCAACATCAGTATCACGATAGCTCATACGGATCTGACCGGTGATTTTTACGTTGTCAGCTTTTTTCTCAAGGTTAGCTACG
>USHB01000019.1 GCA_900554395.1 uncultured Phascolarctobacterium sp. | reverse complement strand
GCTGACGTATTCAATACCGTTTCCGGAAATAAAATGTTTGAACTCAGGCAGGCCGTGCAGGAACTGCGCGAACGCTTGAAAACAGAAGAAGACCCTGATATCATTGCTGAAATTAAAAAAGAAATTATGGAAAAGGAAACCAATTACAACATCCTTGCCGAACGTCTGAAAATGCAGAACCGCAGCATCTGACGGCATATATTTACAGTGCATTTTATCGCCTGCCGCTATAAAAACGGCGGGCGCTTTTTATTAGCTTAATGATTGCCAAGCTGCAAAAAAAGTGATAAACTATCACAGAAAATATTTATTTTGATAAGTCTGCCTTTTTATAGAATGGTTGAAAGAACAGGAGAGTTTGCAGTTGGAAAGATTGATAGTTAAAGGCGGCAACCGCCTTGTCGGTACGGTAAAAACCAGCGGCGCTAAAAACGCCGTATTGCCGATTATTGCCGCTTCTATTTTGGGTACTTCTCCCAGCAGGCTGGATGAAATTCCGGCGCTTGAAGATGTACGCACTATTTGTGCTGTGCTGGAATGCCTTGGCATTAAAGTTGATGCTTCCGAGCCGCATACGCTTAATATTGACAGCCGCGAGATTACTTCGTGCGAGGCTCCTTACGAACTGGTGCGCTCTATGCGCGCATCATTCCTTGTTATGGGGCCGCTGCTGGCGCGCAAGGGTTATGCGCGTATTTCACAGCCGGGCGGCTGCGCTATCGGTACGCGCCCGATTGATTTGCATTTGAAGGGTTTTGAAGCCCTTGGTGTAAAAATTGAGCAGGGACACGGTTATATTGAAGCCAGTGCGCCGGACGGCATGGTTGGCACGAATATTTACCTTGATTTTCCGAGCGTTGGCGCAACGGAAAATATTATGATGGCGGCGGCTATGGCCAAAGGCACAACGGTGCTGGAAAACCCTGCCGAAGAACCTGAAATTGTTGACCTTGCCAACTATTTGAACCAGATGGGCGCGCGTGTGCGCGGGGCAGGAACTAACGTTATTACTATTGAAGGCGTAAGCGAACTGCACGGCGTACAGCATTCCGTTATCCCCGACCGTATTGAGGCAGGCACTTATATGATTGCCGCAGCAATGACCGGCGGCGATGTTATTATTGAAAACGTACTGCCGGAACATCAGAAACCGCTTATTGCCAAACTGCGCGAAGCCGGTGCGCTGGTGGAAGAAGATATTGACCGCATTCATGTAGCTTCTGACGGCAATTTAAAAGCTGTCGATATTAAAACTTTGCCTTATCCGGGCTTCCCGACCGATATGCAGGCACAGATGATGGCAATGCTTTCTGTTGCTGAAGGGCGCAGCAAAGTTACCGAAACTGTTTTTGAAAACCGTTTTATGCACGTGGTTGAACTTAACCGCATGGGCGCCAATATTACTACCGAAGGGCGCAGCGCCGTTATTACCGGGCCTGCCCATTTAACCGGATGTACGGTAAGGGCAACCGACCTGCGCGCCGGTGCGGCTATGATTTTGGCCGGGCTGGTAGCAGAAGGCGCAACCGAAATTTGCGATATTTACCATATTGACCGCGGCTACGAAGAAATAGTGGCCAAGCTGAAAAAACTGGGCGCGGATATTGAGCGCGTCGGCACGAAAGATTAAAAGTAGGTGAAGATATGTTTTTTAACAGTGTTGATATAGGCATCGACCTCGGCACTGCCAACCTTTTGGTGTATATCAAGGGCAAAGGCATTGTGTTTGACGAGCCTTCCGTAGTAGCGATTAATAAAAGCAAAAATAAAATTCTGGCTGTGGGCAACGAAGCCCGCGACATGATTGGCAAAGTACCGGGCAATATTTCCGTAATCCGCCCGTTAAAAGAAGGCGTTATTGCTAATTATACCGTAACGCAGAAAATGCTGGAATTTGTAGTGGCGCGTGTGGCAGGCAAAAGCTTTTTCAGCAAGCCGCGCATCATGGTCAGCATTCCTACCGGCATTACTTCCGTAGAAAAACGTGCCGTGCTTGAAGCAGCTATGCAGGCAGGCGCTTCCAAAACTTATTTGATTGAAGAACCTCTGGCTGCGGCTTTGGGCGCAGGGCTTGATATCAGCGTTCCGAGCGGCAGCATGGTAATTGATATCGGCGGCGGCACAACCGATATTGCTATTTTAAGCCTCGGCGGCGTGGTTGTAGATTCTTCCATCCGCGTGGGCGGCGATGCTTTTGACGATGCCATTGTGCGCTATGTAAAAAAAGTGCATAATGTGCTGATTGGCGAACCGACTGCTGAAGAAATTAAGATGAAAGTGGCAACGGTACATTGCGAAGGCAGAAGCGAAGCTATTGAAGTACGCGGGCGCGACCTTGTTACCGGTATGCCTACCACTATTAAAGTTACTTCGGCAGATGCGCGCGCCGCACTGCGCGAACCTGTTTATTCCATGATTGCTACCGTGCGCAGCGTATTGGAAAAATGCCCGCCGGAACTTTCGGCAGATATTGTTGATAAGGGTATGGTGCTTACAGGCGGCGGTGCTTTGCTTGATGGCCTGGCACAGCTTTTAACCGACGAAACCGGCATTAAGACAACTGTTGCCGAAAACCCGCTGGACTGCGTTGCCATGGGTACCGGCAAGGCGCTGGCAGAACTTAACAGCCTGCGCCCAGGTTCGGTTGTCGGCAACGATTGATTGCAGATTGCGTTTAATACACAGCCTTAGGGCTGTGTATTGTTTTTTGGCATGGAGGTAAGAACAATGTTAAAATTTTTGGGCAGGCTGGCTGCGGTAGCACTGCTTGTTTTGGCAGTGCCGGTGGCGGCAATGGCGGCAGAAGTGCAGAACTTCCGTTTTAGCAGCAGCCCCAGCAAAATACGTTTTGTTGTTGATGCAGACGGTAAAATTAATTACAAAGAAATTAAAAATACCAAAAAACAGCTTGTGCTGGAACTTGACGCTGAACTTGCTGATGATATCGTTTCCAAGGTAAAAGACCCGATTATCAAAAAAGCGCGCCTTGAAGAAAAAGGCGATAAAACTCGCCTCATTGTAGATTTGAAAAGTGAGGCGCAGCATAAGGTATTGGTATTAAAACAGCCTGACCGCCTGGTGCTGGATATTTTCCGCATCCGTGTGGAAAATACCAAAAACGATATGGGCAAAGGGCTGACGCATTTTTACCGCCGCGAAGATATGAACGGTTTGCCGGTAGAAGTAAATATTCTGGAAATCGCTCCCAAAAACCGTTATACTTTAAAACCTTTCAGCGGGGCAGTGAACAGAAACGGACGCGGAACTTTGCTGAAAGCAAGCAAGGCTGTCGGCGCGCGTGCAGCAGTTAACGCATCTTATTTTGATACGGACGGCTGGATTATAGGCAACTTAAAGCTGGACGGAGAATGGATGGGCATGGAAAGCCAGCCGCGCAGCGCCTTTGTTGTAAGCGGCGGCAAAGCGCAGATAATGAAGGATCTGGCTTATCAGGGACGCGCTTTCTTCCCCAAATTAGGCACCTTTATTGATGTAAAAGGCATTAACCGTGCCCGCATTGCCGGCGATGTGGTTTTATACACGCATTATTACGGTACAGGTACCAGAACCAATAAATGGGGCTGTGAAATCCGCATTGCCAATAACGGCAGGGTAACGGAAGTGAGCAAAAACGGCAATATGAAACTTGATGCCGACAGCGTTGTTTTATCTGCCCACGGCGATGCCGCAAAAGTTTTGGAGCGCGTGCAGGTTGGCGACCGTGTACGCCTGCGTGAAACTTTGGGCAATGAAACTGCCGATGAGGCAGAGCTTGTTGTGGGCGCAGGCCCTTCGCTGGTAACGGATGGCAAAGCTGATGTACGCAGCGCAGAAGAAAATATTGCATCCGACATAGCGCGCGGACGTGCACCGCGTACTGCCATTGGCATTAAAAAGGACGGCACTGTTATTTTGCTGGTAGTCGATGGGCGCAGCCGCAGCAGTTCAGGCATGAGCTTGCAGGAGCTTGCCAATTACATGGTTAAGCTGGGCGCATGGCAGGCGCTGAATTTTGACGGCGGCGGCAGCAGCGAAATGGTGCTGGACGGCAAAATTTTAAATAATCCTTCCGATGGTGCGGAAAGGCCCGTCAGCGTTGGCTTGGGCGTGTTTCAGACCAAAGGCTGATGCTTGCCAGAAAAATTTTTAAATAGTATAATATAGCCATGCATGCCAATATGCGTGCGGCTGTTTGTTTACATCAAATTTAACCGGCGTGCGGTATTGTACCCATGCCGGTTTTGCATTTTAACTGAGGGATTTATGAGAACAAAAAATTTATTATTGTCATTTATTTTTAATATTCTTTTATTGATAAGCCTGCCGTTGGCATGTTCTGCCAATGTGCCGCTGATGCCTGTTGAGGAAGTGCGCCCCGGCATGCACGGCATTGGAAAAACCGTCGTAAGCGGCGATACGGTTGAAAATTTTGACGTGGAAGTTATTGGCGTTACCGGCAGCGAAGCAAGCGGTTACAGTATTCTTGTGCGTACAGGCGGCAGCCTGATTGAAAACAGCGGCGGCGTGGCGCAGGGCATGAGCGGCAGCCCTGTTTATATTGATGGCCGCCTTGTAGGTGCCGTTGCTTTCGGCAAGGAGTTCAACGACCCGCATTACTGCTTTTTAACACCTATCGGACGGATGATGGATTTGTTGAATGAAACCAGCCCGCGCCCTTCGGAATTTATTCCTAAAAGCACTATGCTGATGGCGGGAGGCTTTACTTCTGCCGGGCTTGATTATTTAAACGAAAAACTTGCTCCGCTGGGGCTCAGCGCAACAGGTGCAGGCGGCAGCGGTAATTTTACATCGGATAAAGCCCTTGAACCGGGCAGCGCTATCGGCGTATCGCTGATACGCGGCGATATCCGCCTTGGCGCCTTGGGAACCGTAACATGGATGGGTGATGACGGCAGCCTGCTGGCGTTCGGGCATCCGTTTATGCAGCGCGGCGACAGCAATTACTTTTTGGACAGAGTGTGGATTTTAACTTCGCTGCCTAATTTGCAGAGCGCTTATAAAGTTGGCAATCTCGGTGAAACCATCGGTACCGTAACGCAGGACCGCAGCGCTGGCATTGCCGCTAAAATAGGCCCTCAGCCCAAAGTTATACCTATGTACGTTTCGGTAACGGATACTTCGCGCGGAGTAAACGGCAGCGCACGCACCGAGCTTATTGATGACGATGTGCTTTTGCCTGCCATGGTTGATGCCGTTACCTATAACACCGTTACCCGGGTTGCAGACAGGGAAGGCGGCGGCACTGCGCGTTTTGATTTCCGCATTGACGGGCGCAGCGCAAACGGCGAGCAGATTGAAATTAAACGTGAAAATATGTATTATGCCGATACCGGCATTTTAAAAATGATTAGCCAGGAACTTGTGCAGGCGGCAACACTGCTTGCGCAGAATAAGTTTGAGAAAATCGACGTTTATAATATTGAGGCGAATGTTGCCATCGGCACGGAGCCGGAAGTGGCGGAGATTATTGCAGCCCGTCCGCAGAAGCTGGAAGTGCGCGCAGGCGAGGTGCTGAACATTGATGTGGAGATGCAGCCGTACCGCTCTGCCAAAATTACCAAAACGGTGCAGTTTACCGTGCCTAAACAGCAGAAGCCCGGCAAAATGGCGCTTAATGTGCGCGGCGGCAGCAGCCTGGCGTGGATGCAGGAACTGATGAAACGCCAGCAGGAAGAAGGCATACCTGCTGCCAAACAGCCTCAGCGCCGTACTTTAAAAGATTTTATCGCAGATATTAACAATGCTGACCAGAATAATGAAATTATCGTTGATATTGCTGCGCTGCCAAACCCTGATATGATGGCAGAACAGCAGAATACGGGCTTTGCTGCGGCGCTTGCAGGAAGCCCGGCCAAGCAGAAAACTACAGTAAACTTTATTGTGGACGGCACGGCAGACATTATGGTTGACGTTACCGACTGATAAATTTTACAAAATCGTTAAAAAGCGAAGTTTGCCATAAGCAGGGAATCTTTGCTTTATGTTGAATTATATAACAACAGATTAAAATTTTTGGGGAAAGGACGAGGCTGATGCTGAAAGAAATCTGTGCAGCGGTGGGAAGATTTACCATCAGTTCATGCGAAAATACAGGGCGCATTATGCAGCTGTTTTTAGATACTGCATCGCGGCTCAAATATGCCAACGCCCGCGAAACCGTGCGTCAGATGGCAAGGCTCGGCGCCGATTCCCTGCCTATTGTTTTAATGACGATACTTTTTACGGGCATGGTTTTTGCCTTGCAGACGGCAACGGAATTTGTACGTTTCGGCGCAGCATCTTCCGTCGGCGGCATTGTTGCCATTGCGCTGGGGCGCGAACTTGTGCCGGTGCTTACAGGCGTTGTTGTTGCCGGGCGTATCGGCGCAGCCATTGCGGCGGAGCTTGGCACCATGAAAGTAACGGAACAGATTGATGCATTGAAAGTTATGGCAACCAACCCGATAACATATCTTGTGGTGCCGCGCTTTTTAGCTGCGGTGCTGATGATGCCGGTGCTGATTGTTTTTGCCAACGGCATAGGCAATATCGGTGGCTGGGTGGTTGCGCATTACTATGCCGGCATCAGCAATTTTACCTATATTAATTCCATTAAAGTGTTTGCCGATATTTTTGATGTTACGGGCGGCATGATTAAAAGCATGGTTTTTGGCGGCATTATCGCCATTGTGGCAAGCCATAAAGGGCTTGGCGCCAAACAGGGAGCTGAGGGTGTAGGCCTTGCGACAACGGAATCGGTAGTGCTTTCGATAATTTTGATTTTCATTGCCAATTATTTTTTATCGGCAGTGCTTTATGTATGAGGTTAAAAAATGGCAGAAGCGGTTATAAGTTTACGCCAATTAAATATTACCTTCGGCACGCATACGGTGCTTGATAACATTGACCTTGACGTTTATAAGGGCGAAACGCTCGCCATTCTCGGGCCGTCCGGCACCGGCAAAAGTACGGTGCTGCGCTCGATGATAGGGCTTTTGGAACCCGGCGGCGGCAAAATTTACATCCAGGGCGAAGATGTTTCGGAACTGGATGAGGACGGCTGGAACCGCCTGCGCATGAAAATGGGCATGGTATTTCAGTATTCGGCGCTGTTCGACTTTTTAACCGTAGGCGAAAATGTGGCGTTTGGGCTGCGGCAGCATACGGATAAAAGCGAAGAAGAAATTCAGCAGATTGTGGCACAAATGCTGGAAATGGTCGGGCTGCCCGGCACGCAGGATTTATATCCGGCGGAATTAAGCGGCGGCATGAAAAAACGTGTAGGGCTTGCGCGGGCGATAGCAGTTACGCCGGAGATAGTTTTGTACGATGAACCGACGGCAGGGCTTGACCCGATTATGAGCCGCAATATCAGCCGGCTGATTAAAAAGACGCAGCAGCAGCTTCATGTTACTTCCGTTCTAGTAACGCACGATATGCAATCGGCGTTTTACGCAGCAGACCGCGTTGCCATGCTGTATAAAGGGCGCATAGTTGCCATCGGCACGGCGGAAGAGATAAAACAGAGCACAAACCCGATAGTTAAAGCCTTTATTGAAGGGCGCGAGATTAAAGAGCAGGTGATAACATGAGTTCCAGCGAAGTTAAAGTAGGCGCAGTGACACTGGGCGGCGCAGCCATCTTGGCAGCGATGATAACCTTTTTGGGTACGTTCAGTTTCGGCAGCGATAAATACGATATAACTATTGATTATCCGCAGGTTGGCGGGCTGATGGCAGGCAATATGGTGCGCTATGCCGGCGTGCAGGTCGGCACCGTTAAAGGCCTTACCGTTAATGATGACGGCATTGAAGTTGTTGCCGAAATCAACGACAATGTGCAGATTCCGCAGGAAGCTCTGTTCACCATCGGGGCAGACGGCATTCTTGGTGAAAAGTTTGTTGATATTCAGCCGCCTCCGCGTGCAGTAAGCGGATTTTTGGAAGACGGTGCCAGAGTAAACGGAACGCCGGGCGGCGGGTTTGATACTTTTATGAGTTCTTCCGGTGAAGTGCTTAAAAAAGTAGAAAACATTGCCGATGCACTGGATAACGTGTTTGGCGATCCGGAAGTGCAGAAATCAATGCGCGAAGGCTTTTTGAACATGAAGGAAATCAGTGCCAACATGAATGCCTTTACCAAAGTTATGGCAGATGTGGCAGTTGATAACCAGCAGCAGATTAACGTTATGGTTAAACAGCTCAGTGAAATGTCGGCGCGCATGAACCAGACGGCTGACAGCATGGAAAATATTATCGCCGAAGTAAATGAAGGACACGCCGGGCAGAATTTTGCACTGGTTATTGAAAATATGGCCAAAACAAGCGCCCGCATTGAAGAAGCGAGCAAGCTGCTGGAAAAAGTTGCCAGTGACCCGCAGACTGAGGATGATTTAAAGGCAACGCTGCATAATGCCCGCGAAGCAAGCGAAAAGGCTAACCGCATGCTGGGTGTTTTGGAAACCGCTGAAATAAGCGCCGATGTAACGCATAGCGCGGAAGGCGGCGACTGGCGCAGCAATTTAGGCGTAACCCTGCGCCCGCAGGAAGACACTTTTTTTTACCTGGGCGGCTATGACCTTGGCGACAGCAACAAACTTGATTTGCAGTTCGGTAAGGACCTGGGCGCCGCCGATGTAAGCATGGGTGCAATGCAGGGCGAGTTCGGCGTAGGGCTTGGCTATGATATAGCCGACCGCTTCCGTTTATATACGCAGGTATATGATTTTGACGATGCCAAAGTTAAACTTGGCGGTGAACTGAAACTTAATGATAACTTCTCGCTTTTGGGCGAGCAGACAGACCTCAGGCACGGCAGCAAGAGCAATACCTATGTTGGCGTGCGTACATATTTTTAAAAATTTGTTAACTTTAGAAAAAACAGTTGACTTTTGAAAATAAAAAATATAAAATTTAAGCACTGACTAATCAGTCAATGATTGGAGGTAAAAGAAATGTTCAGTTATAAAAAAGCCAAAAACGTACTGGCTCTTACTGCGGCTTTAACCGCTTTGTGTTCCCAGTCTGTTTTTGCCGCTACTTTGGAGCTGGATTTGGACGAAACCATCCAAAGAGCGCTGTTAAGCAACCCGAGCGTAAAAATTGCTGAATATAACAGAAAAGCAGCGAAGGCTGATTACAGTGCAGCTAAAGGCGCGCGCGGCATCAGCATTAGCTTGAATCATAGCACTGGCCGCGGAGGCTATGCTGAAGATCAGCCAATTAGAGATACTACTGGTGCTGTTTTTTATAGCAAAGGCATCGGCAACAGCCACAGCAACTCTGTTACTGCAACTTTACCGATTTTTACCGGCGGTGAACTGCAGGGGCAGATTGGCCAGGCTAAGGCTAATTACCGCAGCATGCTTTCTGCCGAAGAACAGGCATATATCGAAATGAAGGAAACCGCAACTAACGGTTATTTCAGTATGCTTGATGCAGGCAACATGAAAACTTTGTGCCAGGAATCCGTTGACCGTTTGCAGGCGCATCTGGATAACGTAATTGCTCAGTACAATGTAGGCATTGTTGCCCGTGCAGACGTACTGCGCAGTGAAGTAGAACTTGCCAACGCCAAGCAGGACCTTATCAGTGCAGAAAACGGCTACGATGTTGCCGAAGCAACTTTGAACAATATTATCGGCACGCCGCTCAGCACAACCCTTATTTTAAAAGACAGCCTGCAATATGTGCCTTATGATAATGATATGGCTTACTGCCTTGCATACAGCAAGGAACACCGCCCGGAATTAAAACAGGCGGAATACGGCGTTGACGCTGCCGAAGCAGCACTTGTTGTTGCACGCAGCGGGCATATGCCTAAAATCAGCGCTAATGCCAGCAATTCATGGGGCGGCGATGGCAGCAACTGGCCCGGCGATGATGATGAGAACTGGGCAGTTGGCATTACGGCCAGCATGAATATTTTCGACAGCGGCGTAACCTGGTCAAAAATTCATGCAGCACAGGAAAATTTGGCGAAAGCCAAAGAAACCCAGCGCCAGGTAAAAGACGCTGTGGAACTGGAAGTACGCACCGATTACCTGAGCATGCGCGAAGCTGAAAAACGCATCAGCACTACACAGGTAGCAGTTGCACAGGCAGAAGAAGATTACCATATTGCCGTAGTTCGTTATCAGGCCGGCGTAGGCACCAACATTGATGTTATGGATGCCCAGGTTGCCCTGACGGAAGCTAAAACCAATTATGTAAAAGCATTGTATGATTACAATACCTCCAAAGCAGCACTCAACACTTCTATGGGTGTAGGCGTTCCTGTGCCGGAACCGAGAACTTTCCCGGAACCGGTAGAGACACCGGCTGAAGAGCAGCAGACGGCTGAAACCAAAACCGCTGCACAGAACGCAGATACACAAACTGAGCAGCCCGCTGCTGAATCTGAAGCAGCAGCGCAGGCAGAAGCTGCCCCGGCAGCAGAAAATGCAGATAATGCAGCAGTACAAACTGCGGAAAATGCCGAATAATATAAATTAAATTACATTAAAAAGCATTGCATCTTGTAAAATTTAAGGTGCAGTGCTTTTTCTGTTTCAAAACGGCAGGAAGGTTATTTTTAACGTAGAATACATAAACTGTTGAAGTATAATTTTTCTGCGGAGGCAGATTATGAATAGAATTTTAAAGATTTTTATAGTGGTTTTGCTGGCAACGGCAGCGCTTTATATGTGGGCTGTAAAATTTATCGCTCCGCAGTATCTGGCGCAGGTGCCGCAGCTTGTAGAAACCATGTCGCAAAATTATATTAACGGTACTGCAACGCTTGAGCGCCTTGACTGGAACGGCAGGCTGGAGTTTACTGCCTACGGCATAAAGGTAAGCGGTGCTGACGGTGCGCGCATTGCTGAAATTCCGGAAGCAAAATTTGGAATTTCACCGCTGCGTGCTTTTGTTGCGCCTGAACGTGCTTTAAGCGAGGTTGTTTTAACATCTCCGCAGCTTTATTTGCAGATGAACGAACAGGACGAATGGAACCTGCGTAATCTTTTAAAACCGTCCGATTCTTCAGAGACGCCTTTTTATGGTTATCTTGCGATTAATGATGGCATTGTGCATATTCTGACTCCGCATGGAAACTGGGATTTTGGCGTTAATGCGTCCGTAGATGGCGGGGCAAACCCAAATTTTGCAGTGGATGGCACTGTAACTTACGGCGGTGATGAATTAAAGGTCAGCGGCGTTGTTGATACCAATGCGCATGGGCAGCTTTCTTTAAAAACTGAAAAATTTGGCTTAACTGATTTTGGGGATTTTGCAGCAGCGTATGCCCCAATACAAAATTTTGCCGGTCAGGTGGAAGGCTTGAATCTGATTTGGGAAAATGATGGCGAAAATACAAAATTAAGCGGCAAAGGGCAAATTGCTTTA
Source organism: uncultured Phascolarctobacterium sp. (assembly GCA_900554395.1). Lineage (GTDB taxonomy): Bacteria > Bacillota > Negativicutes > Acidaminococcales > Acidaminococcaceae > Fusicatenibacter_A. Next base: position 488 of record USHB01000019.1, on the reverse strand, counting down.
TCGGCGGAAGCCCTGCTTGGCGGTGAACCGCTGCCTGTTAAACTGGCAGGCGGCATTAAAGCGAGCGACCGTGATGTGGAAACGGAAGATTTAGCGCTGACTGTTGGCGAAAACACAGCTACGCTTAACTGCGATATTGATTTTGCCGATTTGGAAAACATACAGGGCAAGGGTGAGCTTGAAGCTGAAACTTTGGCGTTCAACGGCACCGGTATTACCAACATACGCCTGCCGTTTACTGTTGTGGAAAGCCGCGTAATGCTTGATGAAGCATGGGCAGACGTTGCAGGCGGGCATCTGCGCCTTGACGGCGAATATAATATCAATACCGGCGAAATTTTTGCCGTGCTTAATGCTGCCGGCATCAGCGGACTGGCCTTGCCGGATTATCCGGCGGATACCGTTGCTTTGGACGGACTGCTTGCCGTACATGGCCAGACAGGAACCAAAGGTGAAACCAGTCTGACTGTGGCAGGCAATATGAGCCG
>USHB01000018.1 GCA_900554395.1 uncultured Phascolarctobacterium sp. | reverse complement strand
GCAGGCATTGCCGGGCCGCTTCTGCTTTCGTGGATGCGCGAGACAACGAGCGGCTACACAGCAACGCTGTATGTATTTTCCGCAGCGTTTGTATTGAGCCTTATTGTAGCGTTCATTTTAAAATGGAAAACTTCGGTTGATGCCGAAATTAAAAACCAGTAACACAAACAAAACCCCTGAAAGAATTTTCAGGGGTTTATTTTTATATAAATAAAATCAGCAGGCATTACCGCGCAGTTAAAGGAAACAGCAGTTTCAAAAGTGCGCGCGCTGCGTTTTCTTCGCTGTCGAAACTGAAATACCTCCGCTTGCCGCTGCCGTCAAGCAGTTCAAACTCCGCGCCGGATATTTTCAGCGTATAGTTCAATCTGTTCAAAGCTGCATACAGCGCCAGTTCCCACTCAATTCTGTTGTTAAGCGCGCGGTTAAAAATCTGCTTGTACAGCCAGGCAAATTCTGCGTAATCAAAGCCGTTTTCCAAAAACGCCTGCCACAAACCGGTTTTCTGCTTAAAGCTCAGCGCGTCCAAAAATTCCTCCCGTGCAGGATATTCCGAAAGTGCGCCGTAGCAGTAATAACTGTTTTTATGCAGCCACGCTATCTGTTCCTGTTCCATAATGCCGCTTACGTTCCAGTCTGCCACCAAAAGCCCGCGCTGCCAGTCCGCAGCGCCGCAAAGCTGGTGCAGTCTTTTCGCTTCTTCGGCTGAAGCACACTGTATGCGCAGGCACAGCGAACTTATGCTGGCGGCATAATGCCCGGAAACAGTTTCCTGCACCGCATAAAACCTGCCGTTTGCTTCCAGCAGCGATAGTTTAACAGTTTCCTGCGTATAAAGTTCGCTGCCGGATGCCGTAATCTTCCATCTGGGGCTCAAAGCCGCCATATAACCGCCGAAAGTCTGCCAGAAATCCATACCGGAAAAGGCAATATCGCGGTAAAGCGCATAAAGGCTTGTGCCCTCTTTTTCCATGCCGCGGCAAAGGCAGGGCACGGTTTGCGTCCACTCGCACAGGTCGCTCAAAAAGCCAAGCAAAAGTTTTGCCGTTACGCTGTCTTTAAATTCCAGCGCCGGTATTTCTTCCTGCCATGCTTTTTGAAAATTGTGCATTTTCATAAAATCACCTGCTATTACAGTTTGCCCATGCGCTGAGCTATGGCAATGTTCACTTTAAGCACGTTTACTCTGTCCTCGCCAAAAATGCCCAAAACTTTTCCTTCGGTGTTTTCTTCAACAATGCGGTTTATTTCAACTTCGCCAAGTCCGGAAGCCTTGGCAATGCGCGCAACCTGCACTTTGGCGGCAGCCGGTGAAATATGCGGGTCAAGCCCGGAACCGGAAGCCGTCATTAAATCTACCGGAATATCTTCGCGTTTTATATCGGGGTTTTTAGCCAAAAACACTTCAATATCCGCTTTGACGCGTTCCGTCAGCGCCGGATTGGTTGCCGCATAGTTATTGGAGCCGGAACCGATGCCGGGAAATTCCGTGCCGTCGTTGTAATACTGCCTGCCATCAGTGCCTTCAACATAAACATTGTAATGATATGCCGAAGGGCGGCTCCACATATAACATTCTTTGGTAAATTCCTGCCCTACATATTCTGCGCCAAGCGTTTTGCCATTTACGGTTATGAGGCTGCCGCCGGCCTGATGCGGGAACAAAAAGTTTGCCAGACCCGTCAAAAGGCAGGGAAACACAAGCCCGCACAGAAACATCAGCACTACGCTGACCAAAACAGTCTGCCGTATGCCGCCCAGTACGCTTTTTTCTGATTCATTCATCCTGCATCCACCTTTCTTATAAGCCGCCCATGCCGATAGCAGCAAGCAGCGGAGAAATCAGCATATCAATAATTTTAATTCCCGCAAAAGGTGCAATAACACCGCCCAAACCATAAACAAGCATCTTTCTTGCCAGAAGCCTGCCGGAGGACATAGGGCGGTATTTTACGCCCTTCATGGCAAGCGGAATAAGGCACGGAATGATGATGGCGTTAAATATCAGCGCCGATAAAATTGCGCTGTACGGCGTTGCCAGCTGCATAATATTCAGCACGCCCAGTTCCGGTATCGTCATCATAAACATGGCGGGAATGATGGCAAAATATTTGGCAATATCGTTGGCAATGGAAAAAGTCGTCAGGCTGCCCCTTGTAATAAGAAGCTGCTTGCCAATTTCCACAACCTCCAAAATTTTGGTAGGGTCTGAATCAAGGTCAACCATGTTGGCCGCTTCTTTGGCCGCAGCAGTGCCGCTGTTCATGGCAAGGCCCACATTGGCCTGCGCCAGTGCCGGCGCATCGTTGGTGCCGTCGCCGGTCATGGCAACAATTTTGCCCTCGGCCTGTTCCTTTTTAATAACGTCAATTTTGTCTTCCGGCCTGCACTCGGCTATAAAGCCGTCCACACCGGCTTCTCTGGCAATAGTCGCCGCCGTCAGCGGATTATCGCCGGTACACATAATGGTTTTAATGCCGATAGCGCGCAGGCGTTCAAAACGCTCCACCATACCGGGCTTAACCGTATCTTTTAAATAAATAACGCCCAGAATGCGGTTATTTTTACAAACGGCAAGCGGCGTGCCGCCCAATGCGGAAATTTTATTTACCTGTTCCTGCAGGTCTTCCGGAACAGTGCCGCCCAGTGATTTTACATAATGCCCGATAGCATCTGCCGCACCCTTGCGCAGTTTTGTGCCGTCCGGCAAATCAATGCCGCTCATGCGGGTCTGCGCCGTAAACTCAATATACCCGCAGCCTTCCGTTTCACAGCTTTTATCGCCAAGACGGCGCGCAAGCTCAAGAGTAGATTTGCCTTCCGGCGTATCGTCATGCAGGCTGGTAAGAGCTGCGCATCTGATAAGTTCACTGCGCGGAGTGCCGCCTGCCGGGAAGAAATCTGCCGCCATGCGGTTGCCGAAAGTAATGGTGCCCGTTTTATCGAGAATCATTGTGTCAACATCGCCGCAGGCTTCTACGGCCTTGCCGGACATGGCAATGACGTTAAACCTTGTTACGCGGTCCATGCCGGCAATGCCTATTGCCGAAAGCAGCCCGCCGATAGTTGTAGGGATAAGGCAGACGGTTAAAGCGATAAGCGTTGAAGTTTGCAGCCGCACGCCGGAATAAAGCCCGATAGGATACAGCGTAACAATAACTATCAGAAAAATAATGGTCAGCGAAACCAAAAGCGTATTCAGCGCAATTTCGTTAGGAGTTTTTTTGCGCGAAGCGCCTTCAACAAGCGCAATCATCCTGTCAAGAAAGCTGTTGCCCACATCAGAAGTAATGCGTATTTTCAGCCAGTCAGACACAACGGTTGTGCCGCCCGTAACGGAGCAGAAATCGCCGCCGGATTCCCTTACCACAGGCGCAGATTCGCCGGTGATGGCCGATTCGTCAACAGAAGCAATGCCCTCAATTACTTCGCCGTCGCCGGGAATAACCTCACCGGCATAAACCATAACCACGTCGCCCTTTTTAACTTCGCTGGAAAGAATTTCCTGTTCCGTGCCGTCTTCCAAAAGCAGGCGTGCTCTGGTATCCTTCTGTGTTTTTTTCAAGCTGGCGGCCTGCGCTTTGCCGCGCCCTTCCGCCACCGATTCCGCAAAATTGGCAAACAAAATTGTAATAAGCAGCACCGCACATACAATAATGTTATAGGCCCTTAAATTTGTGCCTGCGCTCACATCACCGAAAAGCCCGGGGAAAAACGAAAGCGCCAGCGTAATGAAAAAACCTGTTTCCACAACGAACATAACCGGGTTCTTCATCATATAAACCGGGTTTAACTTGGTAAAGGAACCGATAACCGCCTGACGGAAAATGGCAGGCGTTATCAGCTTCTGATTTTTCTTGCTCATTACAGCTCCTCCTTACATCCAAAGGGTTAAATGCTCGGCAACCGGCCCCAGAGCCAATACCGGGAAGAAAGTCAGCGCCGCAAAAATGTAAACGACAAACACCAGAATTACCGCAAAACCAAAATTATCAGTATGCAGCGTTCCGGCAGATTCACTGATAAAACGCTTTTTCATCAGCGAACCGGCAATGGCAAGCTGCAATACCATGGAAATATAGCGCCCAAAGAACATAACAAGCCCGGTAGTAATATTCCAGAACAAGGTATTATCCGCCAGCCCTTCAAAACCGGAGCCGTTGTTGGCCGCAGAAGAAGCGTATTCATACAGCACCTGCGAAAGCCCGTGGTAACCGGGGTTGGTAATGCCGGCAAGCCCTTCCTGCGTGCCAACCGCCAGAGCGGTAAACACCAGTATCAGCAGCGGATGGATGATAATGCACAGAGCCGCCAGTTTCATCTCACGGCCTTCAATCTTTTTGCCGAGATATTCCGGCGTGCGCCCAATCATCAGCCCGCAGATAAACACGGCAAGAATGGCATAGGTAATCATGTTCATCAGCCCTACGCCTTTGCCGCCGAACACTACGTTAAGCATCATATGCAGTAAGGGAACCATCCCGCCCAGCGGAGTAAGGGTATCGTGCATATTATTTACGGTACCCGTTGTAAAAGAAGTTGTTATTGTGGTAAACAGCGCGGATTGTGCAATGCCGAAGCGCACTTCCTTGCCTTCCATGCTGCCCATCTGCTGGCTGAGCCCTACATTGGCCAAAGCAGGGTTGCCCTGGCTTTCTGCCCAGAAGCATACGCCAAGCCCAATCAGAAAGATTATTCCCATAGCGGCGAAAATGCTGCGTCCTTCACGTCCGTAAAGCCACGCCGTCAGGCTGCGGCGCGCTCCGTTTCCGCAAGCCGGAAGCGCCGTGCTTTCCATAGCGGCAGGCACGGCCTCACGTTTGCTGTCCCTTACCATTTTGCCAAAGGTAATTACGCAGGCGCCCGGCAGCAGCATCATGGCATACATTTCAATCAGGTTTGAAACAATGGTCGGGTTTTCAACAGGCGTTGCCGAGTTGGCGCCCAAAAAGCCGCCGCCGTTTGTGCCAAGATGCTTGATAATTTCCAGCGCCGCCACAGGCCCCATGGCAATTATCTGTTTTGTGCCTTCAACGGTATCTGTTACCACATTGGCAGAAAAATTCTGCGGCACGCCCTGCCATACCAGAAGCAAACCGCCTATTACCGAAAACGGCAGCAGAATGCGCGTTGTAATGCGCACAAGGTCGGCAAAAAAGTTTCCTACGTTGTCCTTTGTTTTGCCCGCCAGCCCGCGTATAAACGCTGCACAGGCGGCATAACCGCTTGCTGCGGAGACAAACATCATAAAAGTAATAACCATCATCTGCGAAAGATATGACAGCCCGCTCTCACCGGAGTAATGCTGTAAGTTGGTGTTAGTCATAAAACTGATGATGGTATTGAACGAAAGCGATTCTTCCATGGCGCCGATGCCGTTGGGATTAAACAGCGCTATGCTCTGCATACGCAAAATTGCGTAGCCCATAAGCATCATAACGCCATTTGACGCCAGCAGAAAAAGCATGTATCTTTTCCAGCTCATGCCGCTGTGCGGATTAATACCGCAAATTTTATAAACAGCGCCGTCGATAACATTAAATACCTTATCGCCAAAAGCAGGCTTGCCGGCAGTAATGTTATACATATAAAAACCTGCCGGAATCACTATCAGCAGATAAATAAAAATTGCCAAAGCAATTTGCAGCATTTGCCATACCTCCTCACTGCCCTAAAACTTTTCCGGGTGAAGCAGCGCATAAAGCAAATACCCACCCAAAAGCAAAGCAATAATACCCAAAGCAATCATGTTGTTTCCTCCTACTCGGTTTTATCCACCTGCTTTTGGCACCAGCCTGTCAGCAGGGCAATACTTCCAACACAGCCTGCAAGCACCGCAAGCATAACGAAATCCATCATAAGGGGTTCCTCCTCTCTGCCTTTCTGCAAGAAATATTACCATATAACCCATGAAGGTGCGCTTAACGTTTCGCGGCGAAGATTAAGACTGTATAAATAAAAAAATCCCGCTTCCGGCGGGACAGTAATAAAACAGAAAAACGGAGGCGTGCGCTTATCTTTACGCACCCTCCGACAGTCATTACAGCTTGTTTAATTTTATTTTACGGCAATTCATCAATGTGTTCAAACAGAAAATCTATAAAATATTTGCTGGCCAAAGGCAGCGCGTTTTTGTCCTTTGTTATAAGGCCAATCTTTCTTATTACCATGGGTGTTACCGGCAGAATAGCCACGCGGTAATTTGTTTTCCGCAAAACCAGTTCCGGCAGAATGCTGACGCCCAATCCGGCTTCAATCATGGATAAAATGGAATAATCGTCATGAACGCGCAGGCGAATGCGCGGTTCTAATCCGCAATTATGAAATGCGTTCAAAGGCTCGCTTAAACAGCCTTCCTCCAGCAAAAGGAACGGTTCTTTGGCCAGTTCCTCTAAAGTCACATAAGGATTCTGCGCCAGAGGATGATGAAGCGGCAGAACAGCGCGATGCTCGCCTTCTTTTACAAATTTCGTTTTAACATTCGGCACTGCATCGGGATTTACAAAGCCAAAATCAGCTTCCCCAATCCGCACCCATTCCGGAATACTTGTATAATCTCCCTGGTGCAGTACAAATTCAACATTGGGATAGTGTTCCTGAAACTGCCTTATCAGGTTTGGCAGCCAGTGACAGGAAATGCTCGAAATGGTCCCGATACGTATTACACCCGTGTCCAGCCCTCTGATTTTTTTGGCAAGCTCCTGCATAGACAGATATTGTGAAATTGTTTTCTGAATATCCGGAAAGAGCCGCTCGCCCTCGATTGTTAAATGAACCCCATAGCGTGAACGGTATAATAATTTAATGCCCAGTTCCTTTTCAAGAGATGTAATCATCTGGCTCATGGCAGGCTGTGTGTAACCGAGCACATCCGCGGCTTTTGTAAAACTGCCCAGCTCAACTATTTTTTGAAGTGCAATATAACGGTTCATATCTAAAATAACCTTTCTGCATAATCATATAACAATCATTTATTTTACTTATTCATAAGCATAGTATATACTGAAACCTGATAAAACACAAGGAGGCCAGCCTTCATTGCAAGCGGCCGGCATCCATGCAAATAGTGATGTTGTTAAGGAGGGAAATATAACAATGAAAAGAAATGTACTGAAACAATATGTTGTAGATGCTTTTACTGACAAAGTTTTCAGCGGCAATCCTGCAGCCATCTGCATTTTAGACAAATGGCTTCCTGACGGGCTGATGATGAACATTACCAGAGAAAACAATCTGTCCGAAACGGCATTTGCAGTAAAAAACGGCAATGGCTACGATTTGCGCTGGTTTACTCCCGGCGGGGAAATTGATTTGTGCGGCCATGCAACGCTGGCGTGCGCTTTTGTTCTTCTGAACTATTATGAACAAGATAAAAACAGCGTAGTCTTTTCTACTATGAGCGGTCCTTTAACCGTAAACAGGCGGGACGCTTTATATGAAATGGATTTTCCGGCTTATGAACTCAAGCAGGTTCCCGTAACACAGGAAATGGCAAATGCAATCGGCGCAGCTCCCAAAGCCGCTTATATGGGGCGCGATTTACTCTGTGTACTTGAAAATGCGGATACAGTAAAAAATCTCTCTCCCGATTTGGAAAAAGTAAAAAAACTGGATGGGCTGCTTCTTCAGGTAACCGCGCAGGCAGATGAAAAAGAATATGACTGCGTTTCCCGCTCGTTTGCACCTAAGCTGAATGTTTCCGAAGACCCCGTCTGCGGCTCCGGCCACTGCCACATTATTCCGTATTGGGCTAAAGAATTTGCCAAAGATAATCTGACTGCTATCAGGCTTCGCCGCGTGGCGGCGTTCTTTACTGCCGCATGGATGGCAGCCGCGTTATTCTCGCAGGCAAGGCTGCCCTTTATTCACAGGCTGAAATTTATCTTCCGGAATAATTTGCCGCCTGCATTAAAAACACAGCCTGCAATAATAGCATAAGGCAGGCTGAAATTCACATCGGCTGCGGCCTTATGAGTTTTATTGCCGCTATGCCTGAAAAAACAAAAACGGCGTGACTTGTGCCGCGCCGTATTTACTGACTTTTATGCTGTTTTACCAGAACCGCCCGCTTTTTGCGGACGGTTTTTTTACTATTGCCGTATCATGCGGTAGCCTACGCCGATATGCGTCTGAATATATTTGGGCGAAGCCGGGTCGCTTTCTATTTTTTTGCGCAGCGTCGCCATAAAAACGCGCAGCGAAGGAATATCCGAAACAACTGCGTTGCCCCACACTTCTTTTAAAATATAGTTATGCGTAAGCACCCTGCCCGTATTTTTGGCAAGCACGCACAGCAGTTTATATTCAATCGGCGTAAGATGAATTTCGCTGCCGCCGATATAGGCGCAGCCCGCCGCATAATTAATGCTCAGTTCGCCGTTATTATAAACGGCAGATTGCTCCGGCGCGCCGCTGCCTTCAATTCTGCTGCGGCGTAGCGCAGCACGCAGGCGTGCCAAAAATTCATCAATGCTGAACGGTTTTGTTAAATAATCGTCTGCGCCTGCATCCAGCGCATCAACCTTATCCTGGTCCTCGCTTCTGGCACTCACAACAATAATAGGCACGCTGCTCCAGCCCCGCACTTTGCGGATTATCTCCACGCCGTCCATATCGGGCAGCCCCAAATCCAGAATGATGACATCCGGATTGTACGAAACGGCATCCATAAGCGCGCCCATGCCGTTTTTAGCCGTATGGTACTGATAATTCTGCGTATCCAGCGTTGTGCGGATTAAATTGGTAATGGCAGGGTCATCTTCCACCACAAGAACTTTCGGCTTATACATTCTTAATTTCTACCTCCTCCAACGGCAATGTAAAGGAAAATACCGCTCCGTGCGGATTATTATCGCTGACGGAAATTGTACCGCCGTGCGCTTCTATGATTGATTTGCACAGGCTGAGCCCAAGGCCGAGCCCGCGGCGGCTGTCTGCACTGCCTGCACCGGCGTTTGCCGTATAAAACATATCAAAAAGATGCTCTTTTGCTTCATCGGAAATGCCCGGCCCGTTATCGGCAATCTGAATGCAGACCATTTTGCCTTCTTTTTTTGCCGACAGGCAGATTTCAGAACCCTTCGGCGTATATTTAACGGCATTATTCACAATATTAATAAGAACCTGTATTACAAGGCGGGCATCCATATCAGCCATCAGCATATCGTCATCAAGCTCAACGCTGATTTTATGTTCTGCCGCCTGGCGGTCTATATGCGAAAGCGCCTCGCGGAAAACATCGTCAACCAGTTCCGCATTCATTTTCAGCCGCATCGTGTCATTTTCTATTCTGGTAATGGAAAGCAGGTTTTCCGTTAAATTAACCAGCCACATGGAATCGTCATAAATAGAACGGTACATCTCCTGCTTTTTATCTTCATCAAGCGCAATGCTGCTGCCCATCAGCATGCTGGCGTTGCCGCTGATGCTGGTAAGCGGCGTGCGCAAATCGTGCGAGATGGCGCGCAGCAAATTAGCGCGCAGCTGTTCACGCTGACGGTCTAATTCTGCCGTCTGTTTTTCCGCATGCAGCCTTCTGCGTTCCAAAATAAGCCCGCACTCGTCAAGCATAGAAATCATAAGGTTTTTTTCAAACGCATCAAGCGGAGGGTAAAATTTGGAAGGAACGCCCACCACCGCCATTATGCCCTGGTTGCCATGCACAGGCAGGTACAGGTTTTGCGCATGGGTAAGGGTGTTCGTTCCAAAACCGGCAGCCTTATCGTTACCGGCAACCCAGTCTGCCACGCCGTGTTCTTCCGCCGTCATGGCGCCCATAACACGGTCTTTTTCGGCAGGCGGATACACGCTGAAATTTATCGGCTGTTCTTTTTCCATCAGCGCATATAAAATAGGACGGTTTAAAAGCACCTGTATCTGTCCGGCGGCGCTTTGAATTATTTCCTGCTCATTGCGCCCCTGCTGCAATTTCTGGTTGTTATTCATTAAAAGCTCCATATAATACGCCCTCTGGGCAGACTGGCGCGCCTGCCTTTTGACGCGCGTAGCCAGCGAGCAGGATATGCAGCTTGCCAGCAGCATGACAAAAAAAGTAATGGGATAGTTAGGATCGAGAGCAGCCAGCGAAAAACGCGGAATGGTAAAAAAGAAATTAAAGGCAACCACGCTTAACAGCGAAACCAGTATGCCGTATAAATAGCCGTTAGTCCAGATAGCCGTAAGCAAAACGCCCAAAAGATAAATAATTATAATGTTGGCTTCGCGCAGCCCTAATTCATAAAAAGCAAAGCTGACGCCGGTAGCGGCAATAATAATCAGTATGGATTTTAAAAAGTCGCTCCAGCGGAACTGCTGCCCTGTTTTACGCAGCAATGCCCTGCTTTTTTTATAAAGCGGCTGCACGTCAGGGATAATGTAAATATCGACGTCTTCCATTAAATCGGTAAGGCGGTCAACCAGCGTTGTATTTTTTATAAAAGGCAGCGTTTTATGGTTCGTCCTGCCCAAAACGATTTTGGTAATGCCGCTTACTTTGGCGTATTCGGCAATCTGCACGGCGTTGAGCGCGGCGCCCTTGCGAATCTGGTCGCTGACAATCCAGAAAGTCAGGCCGTTGGGGTTGGCGAGGTCTTTGCGGATGCGGCCCACGTAGACATCGTCTTTTCCTGCGAGGAAGAGCGGCATGGGGTATTCCTTCTTTTCCGGTTCGTCCATGAGCACGAGGCCTTCACCATTTTTGATGGCTTCGCGGGCTTCTTCAACGCTGATGGGGCGCTCCGTTTCAATCCAGATGCTCTCTGAGTGTGAACGCAGAGAAGGGACGCGGACACACATGGCCGATGTCTCAACGTCGGAGTGCATGATTTTCTTGGTCTCGTTGTACATCTTCATCTCTTCCTTCGTGTATCCGTTGTCTTGGAATACGTCGATTTGAGGGATGACATTGAAGGCCAGCTGATAGGCGAACTTCTTCACTGTGACAGGTTCTCCAGCGAGCACCTGGCGGTATTGCTCGTAGAGTTCGTCCATGGCTGCCTGTCCAGCACCGCTGGCGGCCTGGTAGGAGCTGACGTGTACGCGCTTGATGTGGCTCAACTTTTCGAAGGCTTTCAAGGCAACCACCATCATGATGGTAGTGCAGTTGGGGTTGGCAATGATGCCGCGAGGACGCGTCAAGGCATCTTCGGCGTTGCATTCAGGCACCACCAAGGGAACGTCTTCGTCCATGCGGAAGGCCGACGAGTTGTCGATCATGACAGCGCCAAACTTGGTGATGTCTTCGGCATATTCCTTCGACACGCCAGCACCGGCTGAGGTGAAGGCGATGTCAACGCCTTTGAAGTCGTCGCCGTGGCGGAGTAGCTGAACGGTGTATTCCTTGCCCTTGAAAGTGTATGTTTTTCCTGCGCTTCGCTGAGAACCGAAGAGCAGCAAGTTGTCGATGGGGAAATCGCGTTCGGCCAATACGCGAAGAAATTCTTGGCCTACGGCACCGCTGGCGCCAACAATTGCTACGTTCATATTATTTTCTAAATGAATGGTTTATTTGGTGCAAAATTACAAAAAACTTATTGAACGCTTGTAGTGTCGCCCACCTTTTTCTTGCAATTTGAAAGCGTTATGGCTTATTTAGCCGCAAAATGATAGGAAGGTGGCGCGGAAAGGGGTTATAGAAGGACGTATGTCTCACGTTGCTTTCGGGGCTTTTAAAATTCCTGTGATAGGGTATTTTTACGGGACTTTCATTAAAATGTAAAACTCGCGTGTCTTTTCGCCCCGTTTTTCGCCCCGTTTTTTAGAGAAAAACATTACCTTTGCCATCTGTATGGACACTATTGAAAAATCTGGAAAAAAACAGGCGGATGCAACGGAAGACTATGAACGTCAGTTGATTCATCGCGGCATCAAGCCGACGGCGGTTC
>USHB01000017.1 GCA_900554395.1 uncultured Phascolarctobacterium sp. | reverse complement strand
TTTAAACGACCCGGGTCTTGTTACTGCGGCGGCTATCGGTATGGACGTTGAAAAATTGTTAAGCGGCGCCGCTGATATGGAAGCTGCCTGCCGGACTGAAAATATTTATGAAAATCCTGCGCTGATGAATGCAGCGATGAAATATCTTGCCGGAGCAAAATATGGCTGCCATATTGAGGTGTTTATGGGCTATGGTGAACGGCTTGGCTCACTGGGGCAGTGGTATGTGCAGCTTTTGGCGGAATCTTTGGGCAAGCGCCAAAACCGCAGCGGTGAAACAGTTTATTATGGAAGAACTCCGGTGCCTGCTGTTGGCACAACCGATATGCACGCGCAGACGCAGCTTCATCAGGACGGTATCCGCAATAAGGTTGTGCAGTTTTTGCAGATAAAAAATATGCCGGGAGATATTGTGCTTGGCATGCCTTTTGATGAACCCGCCTTTAAGAAATATAACGGGCTAAAAATGAACGATGCGCTGGCAATGGCTCTTGACAGCAATGCGGAAGCTCTTAACAGCGACAACCGCTTTAACGCACGGTATGTTTTGCCGGAAATGGACGCTTATCATTTAGGAGAACTGTTTTACTTTTTAATGCTGAGCGTAGCATATGAAGGCGAACTGGCGAATGTGGATGCTTTTGACCAGCCGGGCGTGGAAGCGTATAAAAAAATTATGAAAGCCAAATTTGCCAATCTGCCGCAAAAAAATTAACTTGCGGTTGACTGTAATTTTTGCTCATAGTATACTTTAATAATGAGGACAGCGGCGTTCTGTTGGGACGCCGCTTTTAATTAAGCAATACTCCGGTATAACCGGTTAAACAGGAGGAATGAAGATGAAACTGGAATTCTCCAAAATGCATGGCTGCGGCAATGATTATGTATACGTTAACTGTATGGAAAAAGACGTTCCTAATCCCGGCGCAGTAAGCGAATATGTAAGCCACAGGCGTTTCGGCATCGGTTCTGACGGGCTTATTTTAATTATGCCGTCCGATAAAGCTGATTTCAGAATGCGTATGTTCAATGCCGATGCTTCCGAAGGCAAAATGTGCGGCAACGGTATCCGCTGCGTGGCAAAATATGTTTACGATAAAGGCTTAACAGATAAAACAACTTTTACCATAGAAACTTTATCCGGCATTAAAACTATTGATGTTACCTTAAAAGACGGCAAGGTTGAAGAAGCTTCCGTCGATATGGGCAAACCGGTATTTAAATGCACGGAAATTCCGATGATAAGCGACCACTTTGTATTTGTTGACCAGGGACTTGTAATTGCCGAAGATGTTGTTTACAACGGTACTGCCATTTCTATGGGCAATCCGCATTATGTAACTTTTGTTGATGATGTGGACAGCCTTGACCTTGAGAAAATCGGACCTTTGTTTGAACATCATAAATTATTTCCGGAAGGCGTAAATACCGAGTTTGTACAAGTTATTGACAAAAATACCGTTAAGTTCCGCGTATGGGAACGCGGCAGCGGCGAAACATGGGCCTGCGGTACCGGTGCTTGTGCTGTTGCGGTTGCCTGCGTAACTTTAAACAATGCAGGCAAACGTGATGAAGAATTAAAAGTTATTGCCAAAGGCGGCGAACTTAAAGTAACTTACTGCAAAGATGACAGCGTTATTTTAAAAGGGCCTGCTACGCTTGTTTTTGACGGAGTAATAGATATTCCCGATGAAATAGTTTCCAAATAATTTTATATATTTTTAAATGGGGGAGTAAAAGAATGGCTTTTGTTAACCAAAATTATTGTAATTTAAAAGAAAGTTACCTGTTTTCGCAAATTGCACACAAGGTAGCAGAATTTACGGCAGCGCATCCCGAAAAGAAAATCATAAAAATGGGCATTGGTGATGTAACTCTGCCGCTTGCACCTGCTGTTGTTGAAGCAATGCAGAAAGCAGTTGCCGAAATGGGCGTTAAAGAAACTTTCCGCGGTTATGGCCCGGAACAGGGATATGACTTTTTGCATGAAGCTATTGCCAAATATTATGCCAGCTTTGGCGTAACTGTTGCCAGTGATGAAATTTTCATCAGCGACGGTGCTAAAAGCGATTGCGGCAATATGACTGATATTTTCAGCAATGACAATGTAATTTTAATTCCTGACCCGGTATATCCGGTTTATCTTGATACCAACGTAATGTGCGGACGCAAAATTATCTATATGCAGGGCAAACCGGAAAATGACTTTTTGCCGATGCCGGATGACAGCGTAAAAGCTGATATTATTTATTTGTGCTCTCCTAATAACCCGACCGGCGCTGTTTACACCAAAGAACAGCTTGAAAAATGGGTGGCTTATGCACTGAAAAATGATGCAGTTATTTTGTACGATGCCGCATACGAATCTTTTATCAGCGACCCGAGCATTCCGCGCAGCATTTTTGCTGTTGAAGGTGCAAAAAAATGCGCTATTGAGCTTTGCTCTCTTTCTAAAACTGCCGGCTTTACCGGTACCCGCTGCGGTTACACCATCGTTCCGCATGAACTGGTGCGTAAAACCAAAGACGGCAAAGAAATGGAAATGAACAAAATGTGGCTGCGCCGTCAGACTACCAAATTCAACGGTGTGCCTTATATCATCCAACGCGGTGCCGAAGCTGTGTTCAGTGAGCAGGGGCAAAAGGAATGCCACGAAATGCTGGCTTTCTATAAAGAAAACGCCCGCATTATGGCAGAAGCTCTTACTAAAAAAGGCATAAAATTCTATGGCGGCACCCATTCTCCGTATATTTGGATGCAGTGCCCCAATGGCATGGGTTCTTGGGAATTTTTCGACTATCTCTTGGAAAAACTTGCAGTTGTCGGTACTCCAGGTGCAGGTTTCGGTTCCATGGGCGAAGGTTATTTCCGCCTGACTGCTTTTGGCAGCAGAGAAAATACCATTGAAGCAATGGAACGCATTGAAAAAGGTTTATAAAAAATATGTGAAAAGCAGGTGAAAAGTGTTTTCACCTGCTTTTTTTGTGCTATAATATGAAAAGACAATTTTAAGGGAGGTTCTTCGATGAAAAAAATTTTACTGATTGTGATGATGCTTGTAATGACCGTATCTTCTGCCTGCTTTGCCAGCGACGGCAGCGTGCTTGATGCAGAAGCAAAAATGGTAGACCAGTTTTTGACCGCGTCTTCTTACACGAATGTTTCTTCAATTTTGAGTGCTGACATGAAAGCAAACTTTGATGAAACTAAATTTAACGAATATAAAGCAAGCATTACCAAAGATTTGGGCGCTTACAAAGAAAAACAGCTTGTAAATCTTATTAAACGCCCCGGCGTTGACCGTTTGGTTTACGGCGCAGGCTTTGAAGGCGATAAAGTAATGATGGTTATTGCCGACTTTGCCGTAAAAAATGAAAAACCGCTGCTTTTAAATATTGCGATTGTTCCGCCTCAGCCGGCTAATGAACAGGGCAGCGAAGAAAAGAAATAATATTTTAGCCAAAATAAAAACCGGGTACTGCGTAAGCAGGCCCGGTTTTGTAATTTATAAACACTTATACCATAACAGCATCAAACCGTAAATTACAGGCTGATGAATCAGATAGGCGGCAAGAGAATGCCTGCCAAGTGCGGATAAAGGTTTAATATCAAAATAAAGAATGGAATTATTATTTAAGCAATTACGGCATAAACGGCAGGCAAAATAACCGCCGGTATATATAAAAATCCAAGGAATAACCGGAAAATAGTCGGCAGAATAAAAGTTTTCCGGAGGCAATCCAAGCCACGCAGTAAAATAATTGGCGTACCAATTCAGCGGTAACTGGCATTGCCAGTTTAATAAGCCAATATAACCATGGCCGGTATTTTTTAAAACAAAAAATAAAATAAAACTGCCAGTTAATCCTGCTGCCGGCTTAATTTTATAAATTAATTTTTGTATTGGCAGCATCAGCAGCATTGCGCTGCCGATAAATGATAAAATACCGAAAGTGATGAGATTATTACTGTCAAAAAAATAAGTAACGGCAAAAATTAAAAAGGCGCAGCCTAAAATAGTAAGGCTGCGCTTTATGTGTTTATGCGACAGCGCCCAGCAAAAACCGGAAAGAAAAATAAACAGAGCCGCGCCGCTCTGCTGCCACAGATAGGCAGGCGTCGCATGCAGCCAGCTTATATTTTGACCAAACAGGTTGTGCATATTCCAAACGGCGTGGTAAATAAACATATTAATAAGTGCTGCGCCGCGCAGCACATTAATAAAGTGGCAGCGATCAGTTTTCATTAACGGTTTCTTTATCTTTACGTTTTTTGCGCAGCAGGCAGTAACCAATAAAAGCTAAAATAAGCAGAATAACCCAGGACGATTTTTTCATACTGTTCAACCTCCCATGTATGACTTTATAGTTTTAGTATAACACTTTTGTGCATAAAGCGCTATTTAAAATATGCTGCAATAAATGCAGGCTGCCATAAATTTGACATAGTTTATGTGTAATATATATTTAACAACAAAGACGAAAATGTTATAATTTAATTAGTGAAAGCTAATTAGACATTATGAGGAGGGGTATAGAGATGAAGTTTATTAAGAACAATAAATATGTAATCGGTTTTCTTGTTATTCTTGCTGCAATCTGCTATGCAGGATATTCGTATTACCAAAGCATAACGCAGGTTGAAACTACTGTAAAAACGGCAAAAGTTGAATACGGCACGCTGAAAGACAGCATTTCGGCAACAGGCAGTTTAAGCGCTGTCGATAATGTAGATATCAGCTCCAAAATTACCGGCCGTATTGTGGAAGTGCTGGTAGAAGAAAATCAGCATGTTGAAGCCGGACAGGTTCTGGTAAGACTGGACAGCACCGCTTTGGAAGCAACAGCGCGTCAGATGAAGGCACGCCTTGACAATGCACAGCTTACCTACAATCGCTACACCGCGCTTTTGGCGCAGGGTGCAATTTCGCGCAGCGATTTTGACCTGGCGGAATCTGATTACATTGTGGCAAAAGCTAATTATGACCAGGCAGTTTCCGATGTAAACGATACAGTCATTACCTCTCCGATTTCGGGCTATATTATTGGCGAACCGACTCCGGTAGGACAGACCATCAGCTCCGGTATCAGCGAACCGCAGGTAATTATGTCCGTGGCTAATCTTGACGATATGCAGATTGATACTTTGGTGGACGAATCTGACATAGGCCGCGTAAAAGTAGGGCAGACGGTTGAATTTACGGTTGACGCTTATCCGGAAGAAACTTTTACCGGTACGGTGCGTTTAATTTCGCGTTCAGCAGTAACGGAAGATAATGTAATTTATTACACTGTTTATGTTGACGTTGCCAACCCTGAAGGAAAACTTCTGCCGACGATGACGGCAAGGACGAATATTGTTGTTGAGCAGCAGGAAAATACTTTAATGGTGCCTCCTAACTGCATTTATTATGAAAATGGACGCCGTTATGTTAAAGTTTACGATGAAAAAACCAAAACATCCCGTGATGTTGATGTAACGATTGGGCTGAGCGGCGAAGAAAATATTGCCGTAACAGGTGATTTACATGAAGGCGATGTGCTGCTTGTAAAACAGCGCACAACCCAGCAGAATAATATGAGAGGGCCGATTTAACCGGCCGTGAAAGAGGCAGGACATGGCAGAGATAATCAGGCTTGTAGATATAGTAAAATCATATGTAATGGGCGATACTGTTGTTCACGCGCTTGACCATGTTAATACCAGTATCAGTGAAGGCGAATTTACCTCTATTATGGGGCCTTCCGGCAGCGGCAAATCAACAATGATGAACATTTTGGGCTGCCTCGACAGGCCGACAAGCGGGCATTATTTTCTGCGCGGGCGCGATATTGCCGGTTATGATGATAACGAACTGGCACATACGCGCAATGCGGAAATAGGATTCGTTTTCCAAAACTTTAATTTGCTGCCGAAACTTACAGCGCAGGTAAATGTTGCTTTGCCGCTGGTATATGCAGGAGTACCGGAAGAAGAACGCATGGAGCGGGCTGCTGCGGCGCTGTCATCGGTAGGGCTTGGCAACAGGCTTGACCATAAGCCCAACGAGATGAGCGGCGGTCAGCGGCAGCGTGTTGCTATTGCCCGTGCATTGGTAAATAATCCGGCCATTATTATGGCCGATGAACCTACCGGCAACCTTGATACAAAATCAAGCTATGAAATTATGGATATTTTTAAAGCTATGAATGACGAAGGAAAAACCATCGTTATGGTTACGCACGAGCCGGATATTGCTGAGCAGACCAAACGTATTCTGGTAATGCGCGACGGCAAACTCGTCAGCGACGAGTGGAGGTGACGCTGATGTTTAATGAATCTATCAAGATGGCGCTTGATGGTATGCTGAGCAACAAGCTGCGTACATTTTTGACGCTTTTGGGCATTATTATCGGCGTTGGCGCAGTTATTGCCATGGTTAGCCTTGGCTTTGGCGTTAAAGAACAGATTAAAAGCAATATTTCCAGCCTTGGCAGCAACCTTTTGATTGTTATGAGCGGCGGCCGTACACCGAGCGGCGCACGCCTGCCAATGGGTGAAGGCGCACGCCTGACGGCGGAGGATGCCGAAGCCATTGAAAGGCAGATTGACGGCATTGCCCATGTTGCTCCGGCGGTATCGCGTTCTTATCAGCTTGTTGCCGGTAATCAGAACTGGACAACAAGCGTTGAAGGCACAACGCCGAATGTTTTGGATATCCGCAATTATACGCTGGCAGACGGTCGTAACTTAAACCAGCGCGACCTTACCAGCCGCGACCGTGTCTGTGTAATAGGGCAGACGATTGTAGATAACCTTTTCCCGGATGGCGATGCCATTGGTAAAACCGTGCGCATTAACAAGGCTCCGTTTAAGGTTATTGGCGTTCTGGAAACCAAAGGCCAGTCGTCAAGCGGCCAGGACCAGGATGATGTGGTATTTATACCGCTTACAACGGCACAGAACCGCATGATGGGCATAACTTACATCAGCCGTATTACCATTCAGGCAGAAAATGAAAACGTGGTTGACCAGGTGCAGGCAGATGTCGAAGCATTGCTGCGTGTGCGCCATAAAATACAGGATGATGATTACGACGATTTTACCGTCCGTAATCTGGCGGCATTGATGGATACAATGATGGAAACAGCAAACACCATTACCATGCTGCTCGGTTGCATTGCTGCAATAAGCCTGCTTGTAGGCGGCATCGGCATTATGAACATCATGCTGGTATCGGTAACTGAACGTACCCGCGAAATTGGCATCCGCAAAGCGCTTGGCGCAACGTATGATAATATTCTTTTGCAGTTTTTAATTGAAGCGATGGTTATAGGTATTGTCGGCGGTACTTTGGGCGTGGCGCTCGGCGTTGGGGCATCTTATGCCATCAGCTATTTTGCAGGCTGGATGACGATAATTTCCGTGCCGGTAATTTTAATAGCCGTGCTTTTTTCCATCGGCATCGGTTTGTTCTTTGGCATCTACCCGGCGCGCAAAGCAGCGCTGCTTGACCCGATTGAGGCTTTGCGTTATGAATAACAATCAGCACAAAACAACAATAAAAGAAGTTTTAGTGGCCTTCTATGAATATCTTAGAAGGCCTAAAACTGTTTTTGATATAAAAGACCGCTTGAAGGCCTTAATTTTTTTTGCAATAATTATCTGGATATTGGAAAAAATAGCCCAATTTTTTGCCGGGATGTGATATAATTATTCGATAGATATGTTTGTTTTGGAGGAAAGCGGTTGTGACAGTAAAAAAGCTGGGCATTATCGGCGGGTCATTTGACCCTGTACACAAAGGTCACCTGAACAGCGCCGAATTTGTTTACCGTACGTTAAAACTTGATAAAGTACTGTTTGTGCCTGCCTGCATCGCTCCGCATAAAATAGGCATGGAGTTTGCCTCGGCAAAAGACCGCTACCGGATGACGGAACTTGCTGTTGAAGGCTATCCTTATTTTGAAGTCAGTGATGTAGAAATAAAGCGCAGCGGCGTTTCTTATACTTACGATACTGTACTGGAGTTAAAAAAACAGTACCCGGGCTATGAACTTTATTTTATTGTAGGCGCAGATTCCGTGCCGCAGCTTAATACATGGCATAACATTTACGGGCTGCTGCAGGAAGTTACGTTTGTGGCAGTGGCAAGGCCGGGTTACGCCAAAGCCTTTGCCAAAGCATGTGAAGATTTTGGCGGATTGGGAAAAGAAAAAATTATGCTGCTGAATATGCCGGAACTTGCTGTATCGTCAACCGATATCAGAGAACGGGTAAAAAACGGCAGCAGTATTGACGGCATGGTTCCCGAAGCCGTGCGCGACTACATTTTACAAAAAGGACTGTACCGTTAAAAAGAAAGAAGGAACAGGCGTTGCTTACTATTGAAGAAATGAAAGACAAATTGCAGCAGGCTTTGCCGCCGAAACGTTTTAAACATTCGCTCGGCGTATATGAAACTGCTCTTGCCATGGCAGAGCATTACGGCATGCCTACGGAAAAAGTTGCGGTTGCCGCACTGCTGCACGATTGCGGACGAGAAGTGCCTACTGATAAACAGGTAGAAAAGGCAGAAGAACTTGGCCTTGGCGTTGATTATGTAGAACGACGCCAGCCAATTTTGCTGCATGCCAAAATGGGCGCTTATTATGCAGAACACAAATACGGCGTTACCGACCCGCAATCCGCCTGCACAGTACCGGCGCTCCGGATATGACAGAACTTGACATGATAGTGTATCTTGCAGATTTGATAGAACCGGGACGCGATTTTGACGGTGTGGAAAAACTGCGTAAAGTTTCTTTTGAAAATCTGGAAAAGGCAATGATAAAATCATATGCCAACACCATTGAATATTTACTGGATAATAAACTGTTAATCCATCCGGACTGTATTTTTGGGTATAACCAGCTGATAGTTAAATTGAAAAAATAACTGCTGTTAGGAGATTTGTATGGCTTTGGAAGAAAATAATACGCCGCAGCGCCCGCGCCGTAAACGTAAGCTTAAATGGGGCAGGCTGGTGCTGGTGGTTATGGTTTTTGCGGCAGTTATAACGGCTGGCTTTTGGGGGGCCGTCTGGTGTTACGATAACCTGATTGCACCGCCTAAAGTTGAAGTAGTAGGCGCCGACAGCAAAATAGCGGCAGACGAAAAACTAAACCAGCGGATAAATGTATTGCTTTTGGGCATAGATGACGGCGACAGCGAAGCGGCAGAAAGCGAACCGAAGCGAACTGACGCTATGATGCTGGCAAGTTTTGACCCGGAAGCAAATGAAGTGGCATTGGTATCAATACCCCGCGATACAATGGTTGAAATACCGGGGCACAAAGGCTATGATAAAATAAATTCGGCCTATGCCTATGGCGGCATAATGCTTGCCAAGCAAACAGTAGCCAATCTTTTGCGTGTGCCCATACATTATTATGTGCTGGTAGACTGGCGTGCATTTAAAGAATCAATCGACCTCATTGGCGGTGTTGATTTATATGTTGACAAGGATATGTATTATGAAGACCCATATGCAGACCTTGTTATCGACATCAAGCATGGCTATCAGCATTTAAACGGCGAACTTGCCGGGCAGTATGTGCGCTTCCGCAAGGATGAACTTGGCGATATAGGCCGCGTGCAGCGTCAGCAGAAGTTTATGATGGCGCTTGCCGCACAGATTTTTAATATTGATACTGTAACTAAAATCCCTGCATTGTTTTCTACGGTAGACCGCCATGTGGAAACCGATATGGACACAATGACGATGATTAAAGCCGCCAATACTTTTAAACTGTTTGGCGACCAGAATTTAAAAAGCTGTATGCTGTACGGCGATTTTTATGATTCGCCCGAAGGCGTAAGCTACTGGCGCACTTCTAAAGAACAGGTTGAAAGAACCCTGAACGAACTTTCCATTCCTTATATGAAGGATGAAAGTGAAAACGGGCAGGAACAAACCGATTCAACAGCAAACGAAAATACTGAAAATAACAATGAGACAGCAAAGGAGGCTGAACAATGAATTTTACTCCCCAGCAGGTAGCGCGTAAAATTGCTGCCGCAGCATCTGACAAAAAGGCAAAGGATATTCTTCTTTTAAACATGGAAAACCTTTCCCCGCTGACAGATTATTTTGTAATTGCCAGTGCCAACAACGTAACTCTGGTTAAGGCTATTGCCGATAATATTGAGAAAAAACTTGGTGAAGACGGTATTCTGCCTTCCCATACCGAAGGTTACCCAGAAGGCCGCTGGATTTTGATGGATTACGGCGATTGCGTGGCTCATATCTTTTTAGAAGAAGACCGCGATTTTTATAATTTGGAGCAGTTGTGGGCAGACGCTCCTTCTGAAGCATTTGTGGAGGAAGAAAATGAATAAAATGCAGCCGCATCCGAAGTACCGTCCGGGAGACGTTGTAACGTTAAAAGCAGTGCGTGCTTCCGAAATGGGCGTATTTTTGGATGCCGGGACAGGCAATACCGATGATGACATTTTATTGCATAAATTACAGCAGGACAGCGAAGTAAAAGTTGGCGACAGCGTAAAGGTTTATTTGTACCTTGACCCGCACGGACGCCTTACTGCCAGCATGAAACTGCCCAAAATGCGCGAAGGCCAGCTTGGCTATGTAAAAGTGCTCAGCGTTACGCGTGACGGCGGCTTTGTTGATATCGGCGCAGAGCGCGGCGTATTTTTGCCGTACAGCCAAATGCGCGGGCATGTATCGCCGGGGCAGCTTGTATGGGTAAAACTCTACCGCGATAAAACCGGACGTCAGGCCGTAAGCATGCGCGTGGAAAAAGAAATGCAGAAAGCATCTAAACCGGCAGCAGGAATTAAAGTCGGCGATAATGTAACCGGCACTATTTATAATATTCTTCCGGAAGGCTTTTTCGTTTTTACCACGCAGCGCTTTTTGGGCTTTTTGCACCGCAGTGAAGTACCCGGCGGCAGGCTTGATTTTGGGCAGGAAATTACCGCACGCGTTGCTTACATACGCGAAGACGGCAGATTAAACCTTTCCATGCGCCAGCAGAAAGAACATGCCATGGTTGCCGATGCTGAGGATATTTTAAACTTTTTGAAAAAACGCGGCGGCAAAATGCCTTATTGCGATGATACGCCGATGGAAATCATCAAGGAAAAATTCGGTATCAGCAAAGCTGCGTTTAAACGTGCTTTGGGACGCCTGCTGCGCCAGGGCCTTATCCGTCAGGAAGAAGGCTGGACGATACTTTTAAATAACGAAACGGAAAATAAAAAATGAGCGAAGCACTGCTTATTGCCTTTGTATCAATAAGTGTGTTTGCTGCGTCTTTATTCAGCACTGTTACCGGTTTTGGCTTTGCCCTGGTAGCAGTGCCGTTTTTAATGCCTGTTTTAGGGCCGAAGGAAAGCGTTGTGTTTATTATTTTCGGCACTTGCCTTGTAAAAATGGTAGTGCTTTGGAATACACGGAAGCATTTTGAGTGGCGTACTGTTATTGTTACTGTGGCAGGCAGCGTGCTTGGCAGTTTGCCGGGCGGGTATCTTTTAAATGCCATACCTTCAGCCTACCTGCAAATATTTCTGGGAATGGTGCTGGCAGCAGTGCTGGCTTTGATGGGCATGCACTTTGATTTAAGCGTTAAAAACAAAACGCTTGGACGTATGGCGGCAGGATTTTTCAGCGGCTTTTCGGCGGCAACCACAAGCATCAGCGGGCCGCCTGTTGCCTTGTATTTTTTAACCGAAGGGCGTGATAAACTTATAACGCGCGCCAATATGTGCTGGATTTTTGCTTTTGGAAATATTGGCACGATGGCATCTTTAGCGTTATCCGGAAGCCGTATAAGTACGGAGTTAATAATTTTGGCAGTTTATGCAACATTGCCGATGCTTTTGGGAACATGGCTTGGTGAACGTTGTTTTCATAAAATTAATCAGCATTTATTTATAAGACTGACGCAGATTTTTGTTGTTATCGGCGTCTGCACGGCATTGTACCGCGGCATAACGTCTTTGCTGCAATATTGATGTAACATTATTTACAAAAAATAAATGCAAAAAAATATTTTTATTTTATTTTGTGTTTTTGCTTGACGGTTGTTTGCAGGCAGGTTAAAATTACAACATCAAAACTTTTTAAGGTGTGTGTATTTATGGAAAAGATTTGGCAGCAAAATAAAAGTGCATACTTTTTCGGCTTTAGCCAGGGCTACTTTTACTTTAGCGCTGGCCGTTTTGCATGCGTAAAATCTTATAGCAGTAACACCGTAAACAGATGCCTATATCACAGCCGGGAGCTGTAAAATCAATAAGTTTTTTAATCAGGCTTCTTATTACGAGGCCTGATTTTTTTTATAAGTTTAACCAAAAATTAAAATAATCTTAAAGGGGAGAAAAACATGGTAATTGTAATGAAACCCGGTACGCCGGAACAGGATTGGAAAAAAATTAAGGAAAATCTTGAAAGCAGAGGTTTTCAAATTAATGAAATCGTCG